>NZ_VRVD01000804.1:0-1848 GCF_008040015.1 Methylobacterium sp. WL18
GGCGGCCTCCGCGCCCTCCTCGGCCTCCGGCTCGGGCAGCGCCTCGATCCAGCCGGCCCTCAGGCGGGCGGCCATGATCAGGCCCTCGGCCTCGGTGCGGGACAGCTCGAAGCCGTCGAGATAGCCGGCGTGGCGCACGGCGTCCGGGCCGCGGCCCTCGGTGTAGCCGACGAGGTCGTCGGTGGCGCAGCCGGCCAGGTCCTCGACGGTCTTCACGTCGTTCTCCCCGAGCGCGACCATCATGGGCGTGGTGATGCCCTCGATCTCGCGCAGCTCGTCGGCGACGCCGAGTTCGGTGCGGCGGGTATCGTGCTCCTGCTCGATCCGGGCGAGGTGATCCTGGGCGCGGGCCTGGATCTCGGCGCCGGTCTCGTCGTCGAGCCCCTGGATGCCGGACAGCTCCTGGATGTCGACGTAGGCGATCTCCTCGACGTTGCGGAAGCCTTCGGCCGCCAGCAGCTGGCCGACGGTCTCGTCGACGTCCAGCGCCTCCATGAACACCTGGGTCCGCTCGGCGAACTCCTTCTGGCGCCGCTCGGATTCCTCGGCCTCGGTCAGGATGTCGATGTCCCAGCCGGTGAGCTGGGAGGCGAGCCGCACGTTCTGGCCGCGGCGGCCGATGGCCAGCGACAGCTGGTCGTCCGGCACCACCACCTCGATGCGGTCGGCCTCCTCGTCGAGCACGACCTTCACGACCTCGGCCGGCTGGAGCGCGTTGACGATGAACGTCGCCTCGTCCTCGGACCACGGGATGATGTCGATCTTTTCGCCCTGGAGCTCACCCACGACAGCCTGGACGCGCGAGCCGCGCATGCCCACGCAGGCGCCGACCGGATCGATGCTCCCATCGCGGGAGATCACGGCGATCTTGGCGCGGGAGCCCGGATCGCGGGCCACGGCCTTCACCTCGACGATGCCGTCGTAGATCTCGGGCACTTCCTGGCCGAACAGCTTGGCCATGAACTGCGGGTGCGAGCGCGACAGGAAGATCTGCGGCCCGCGCACTTCCGAGCGCACGTCGAACAGGTAGGAGCGGATCCGGTCGCCCGGCCGGAAGGTCTCGCGGGGGATCATCTCGTCCCGGCGGACGATGCCCTCGCCCCGGCCCAGGTCGACGATGACGTTGCCGTACTCGACCCGCTTGACGATGCCGTTGAGGATCTCGCCGATCCGGTCCTTGTACTCGTCGAACTGGCGGGCGCGCTCGGCGTCGCGCACCTTCTGGACGATGACCTGCTTGGCCGACTGCGCGGCGACGCGGCCGAAATCGAACGGCGGCAGGGTGTCGGAGATCACGTCGCCCACGAGCGCGCCGGGATTGTAGCGGCGGGCCTGGTCCAGGGTGATCTCGCGGGCGTCGTTCTCGACTTGATCGACCACCAGGAGGTGCCGCGACAGGCGCAGCGCCCCGGTCTTGTTGTCGATCTCGGCGTGCACGTCCGTCTCCGCGCCGTAGCGCGAGCGGGCCGCCTTGGCGATCGCCTCCTCCATCGCGTCGATCACGATGGAGCGATCGATCACCTTCTCGCGGGCGACCGCGTCGGCGATCTGGAGGAGTTCGAGCCTGTTGGCGCTGACGACGGCCATCGGTGTCGGTCCTTCTCTTCCGTCAAGTCCTGGTGCCGGGCGCCCGATGGCGGCCGGCCCAAACCTCAATTCACGTCAATGCAGGTCGTCGCGGCCCTTCAGCCGGGACGCCTTGGACACGACCGGCTTCTTGGGACCGGTGCGCGGCGGTTTCTTGTCTTTCGCGGCGTTCGGGGCCGGCTTGCCGCCGACCTTGGCGGCCTTGACGGCCTTGGCCTTCGGACCCTGCGGCCGGGGCGCCGGCCGCAGGGTCCGAAGGCC
>NZ_VRVD01000805.1:0-1843 GCF_008040015.1 Methylobacterium sp. WL18
CCTGCCGGCCGCCCCGGGCAAGACCCGCCTGCGGCCCGAGCCCGCGGCCGAGACCCCGGTCTGGTGTTTCGACGGCAAGGCCCTGCCCCCGCTGGTGCGGATCAAGCTCGGTCAGCCGGTCCGGCTCCAGGTCGAGAACCGCACCGACAAGCCGCTCTCGCTCCATTGGCACGGGGTGCGCAACATCAACGCGATGGACGGTGTCGGCGGCGTCACCCAGGCGCCGATCCCGCCGGGCGGCAGCTTCCTCTACCAGTTCACGCCTCCGGATGCCGGCACCTTCCTGATCCGCCCCCTCGTGGTCGGCGGGGCGAGCGAGCCGTCCGGCCGGGGTCTCGCCGGCATGCTGGTGGTCGAGGAGGCGACCCCGCCGCTGGTCGATGCCGATGTCGGCTTGGTGATGCAGGATTGGCGACTGGAGGACGACGCCAGCCTGATGCCGTTCGGGCAGGTTCAGTTCGCCGCCGCGAACGGGCGGCTCGGCAATCTCGTGACCGTCAACGGCAAGCCCGTTCCGGACACGTTCGAGGCGCGTCCGGGCGCGCGCGTGCGCCTGCGGCTCGGCAATGCCTGCAACGCCCGCGGGACCCGGCTCCGGTTCGAGGGCGTGAAGGTGTACGTGGCGGCGGTGGACGGACAGCCGACCGACACGTTCGAGCCGCTGCGGGCGACCCTGCCGTTCCCTCCGGGCACCCGCTACGACCTGATGGTCGACCTGCCCGAGACCGAAGGCGCCGTGTGTTCGATCATCGCGCTGGTCGGGCAGGGCCTGACCCTGGCCACCGTCACCACGAAGGGCGCCCCGATCACCGACAGGCGCCCGCCGATCGGCCCGATCGGCGAGAACAAGCGCCTGCCCGCGGAGATCAAGCTCCAGAACGCCCTGCGGCGGGACGTGGTCATCACCGGCGGCGCCATCGTCCCGAAGGCCGCCAAGGATGCCGGAAAGGACAAGGCGGCGCCGGAGCCGGTCTACACCGGCGATCCCCAGAAGATCTGGACTGTGAACGGCACCAGTGCGACGACGGGCCTCCAGCCGATTTTCACGGTGAAGCGCGGGCAGGTCGTTGTCCTGGCCCTGCGCAACGAGACCGGCTTCCCGCAGGCCCTGCACCTGCACGGCCATTGCTTCCGGCTGCTCCATCCCCTGGATGACGGCTGGGAGCCCTACTGGCTCGACACGTTCCAGCTCCTGGAAGGCCGGACCGCCCGCATCGGCTTCCTGGCCGACAATCCGGGGCGCTGGCTGATCAGCGCCACGGTGCTGGAGCGGTTCGACACCGGCCTGTGGACCCTGTTCGAGGTCACATGAGCGGACGCCCGTTCCCCTATAGGGCGGCGTCGAAGAGACCGCCGAGGACGGCGGGCATCAGCTCGGGAAGATCCTCGGCGATCAGGCCGGGGCCGTGGCGCAGGCCGGCATCGCCGTGGAGCCAGACGGCGGCCGCGGCGGCCTCGAAGGGCGGCATACCCTGCGCCAGCAACCCGGCGATCAGGCCGCCGAGCACGTCGCCCGAGCCGGCCGTACCGAGATACGGGGTGCCGTGATCGTTGATCGCCGCCCGCCCGTCCGGGCTCGCGATCACGGTGTCGGATCCCTTCAGCACGACGACGGCACCGCTGAGCGCGGCGGCGGCGCGGGTGCGGGACACCTTGTCGGCGCCCTCGGCGGTGGCGTCCGTGCCGCCGAACAGCCGCGCGAACTCGCCCTCATGGGGCGTGAGCACGGCCCGGGACTCCCCATCCGCGATATGGGCGGCCAGCAGCGGGGCCTGACCCGAGAAGCTGGTCAACGCGTCGGCATCCAGGACCAGGCTGCGCCCGGCGGCTGCCGCCACCGCGA
>NZ_VRVD01000806.1:0-1842 GCF_008040015.1 Methylobacterium sp. WL18
GCCCCCCCCCGCGCGCTACCCCAGCTGATACACCGCCGCCAGTTCCGGATCCTTCGCGGCGACCAGCTTGGCCAGGTCCACGATGACCTTGGCCTGCTTCCAGGTGGCGTCGTCCTGCATCTTGCCGTCGAGCATCACGGCGCCGGTGCCGTCGGGCATGGCCGCGACGATGCGGGCCGCGAACGCCACCTCGGCGGGGTCGGGGGCGAAGACGCGCTTGGCGATCGTCACCTGGCTCGGATGCAGCGTCCAGGCGCCGGCGCAGCCCATCAGGAAGGCGTTGCGGAACTGCGCCTCGCAGGCATCGCCGTCGGAGAAGTCGCCGAACGGGCCGTAGAACGCCTTGATGCCGTTGGCCATGCAGGCGTCGACCATCTTGGCGATGGTGTAGTGCCAGAGGTCCTGCTGGGCGGTGGCCCGGGGCGCGTCGCCCGCGGGATCGCTGAGCACCCGGTAATCCGGGTGGCCGCCGCCGACCCGGGTGGTCTTCATGCCGCGCGACGCCGCCAGGTCGGCCGGGCCGAGGCTCATGCCGTGCATCCGCGGAGAAGCCGACGCGATGGCGTCGACGTTGGCCACGCCCTCGGCGGTCTCCAGGATCGCGTGGATCAGGATCGGCTTGGTCACCCCGTGCCGGGCCTCGAGCTGGGCGAGCAGCTGGTCGACGTAGTGGATGTCCCACGGCCCCTCGACCTTGGGCACCATCACGACGTCGAGCTTGGATCCCACCTCGGCGACGATGGTGAACAGGTCGTCCAGGATCCAGGGCGAGTTGAGGGCGTTGATCCGGGTCCAGAGGCCGGTGCCGGTGGCGGCGAAGTCGGTCGCCTGCGCCATGGCGACGAAGCCCTTGCGGGCCGCCTCCTTCTGGTCGGCCGGGACCGCGTCCTCCAGGTTGCCCAGCACCACGTCCACGGTGCCGGCGAGCTCGGGCACCCGGGCGCGGACCTTGTCGTTGTGGGGCGGGACGAAGTGGATCATCCGCTCCAGCCGCACCGGCAGCTCGCGGAACGGGGCCGGCGCGCCGGTGGCGAGGGGCTGGAAGAAGCGGCGGGGCAGTTTCATGATGGGCCTCTTGTAACGGGCTTGGCGTCTGGCCCCGTTAAGGCAGGCTTGGGCCGGCGCGTAAAGGCACCCATCGCCAGAGCACCCTCCGACTTTGGGGGCAGCCGCCCGGAGCCGTTCCCGGCCGTCGTGCAATCGGGACCGGCCCGCCATCCGCGCTGTGACGCGCGCGCGTCAGCCCCGCCGGCCCGGGCGGTCGGCCATGCCGACCCGGCTGCCGAAGAAGTCGCCCCGGCTGCCGGCCACCACCACGAGGCGGCGGACCTCGCCCCGGAGGAACGCCTGCAGGAAGCGGTTGTAGTCGCGGAACGAGACGCAGCCGTTCGAGGCGCCGGGCTGGCGCAGCATGTAGGTGTGGGCGAGCAGGCCGTCGCGGCCGTGGATCGCGCGGCTGCCGCCGACCGGGTTGAGGCGGATCGCCCGGACCCCGTGGAACAGGCGCTCGCGCTCGGTCAGGTCGTAGGTGCCGGGGGGCGTCGAGCCGCGCATGCGCAGGTGGACGTAGCGCGGGTCGTCCATGGCCTCGCCGAGGCCGGAATGGGCCTCCAGCACATCGCCGGAGGGGAGGGTCACGGTGCGGGCGGTGATGTCGTAGACGGCGGTGCCGGCGACGGATTCGGGGGCAGCGCTGATCCGGGTGCGCGGCGCCTCCTGGGGCAGGGCGTCCGGGCTGGCATAGGCGAGCGCCTGACGCGACTCCGCGCGGGGCGCGGCGGCGCCGACGCCGAACAGCGTCTCGAGGAAGGACGGCTCCTCCGCCATGGCGGCGCGGAACAC
>NZ_VRVD01000807.1:0-1840 GCF_008040015.1 Methylobacterium sp. WL18
GCCTTCGTGGCGGCGGGCTTGGCAGCCTTCGCGGGCGCGGCCTTGGCGGCCTTCGGCTCGTCGGCCTTCGTGGTCTTGGCCGCCTTCGGCGCAGCCTTCTCGGTCTTCGTGGCCATAAACTTCCTCCGGTTCTCGGGCCGCAGGCCGGGGCATGAGCGCCCCACGGCCGAGCCAGCATAGCAGCAACTAAGCGGTGCCGCCGCCGTTCCAAGGGGAAATCGCCTTCACGGGGCCCTCATCCACAGGGCAGGCGCGGAAATCCACACCGGAAGCCGCCGATCTGCACCGCCGCGAAGAACATTCCGCCGAAACCGCGCGCTCGAAACCTGCTCTTAACGATCAGGCCCGAGAAATACAGTCATGTTTACCCCGGTTCTCGCGCTCGCGCTGCTGCTCGCCACCGGGCTCGTGCTCGGTCTTGGCCTCGGTATCCGGGCCGAGCCGGCCACATCCGGCCTCGAACCCCCTCGCGGGCTGGTCTGACCGCGCACGGGATTGCCGCGCAGGGCCGCCGGGTCCATGTGCCCGCGAACATGATCGATCCCATCACATCCACCACCCTGGAAAGCACGGCCCACGTCGTCCAGGTGGCCCTGAGCCCGGTCTTCCTGCTGTCCGGCCTCGCGACGCTGCTCAACGTCTTCGGCGCCCGTCTCGCGCGGGTCGCCGACCAAGCCGAGCGCGTCTCGACGCTGCTGGCCGGGGCCGGCGAGGCCGAGCGGATCATCCTGGGCCAGCGACTCGACCGGCTGCATACGCGCTCGCTGGCTCTGGACGCGGCGGTGTTCCTGGCCGCGCTCGGCGGCGTCGCGACCTGCGGCTCGGTGCTGACGCTGTTCGTCGGCGCCCTGCGCGACAGCACGGTGGCGAGCCTGCTGTTCGGCCTGTTCGGGACCGCGATCCTGTGCACGCTCTGCGCGCTCGTCGCGTTCGGCTTCGAGATGCTGCTGGCTAGCCGCTCGGTCCGCGACCGGATCAACCAGCGCCGGGCCAATGCCGGGATGCTGGCGGATCTCTGAGCCACCGGAACCCGCTCCCGCCCCGGCGTTTAGTGACCAGGGCCGGAGGAACCGCCGGCCCGGTCTGCGTAACCCGGGAGTCACCATGCCGACGGATCTGCCCACCGAGCGTCCCGTGAGAAAGACGGGCTCCCTGGAGCTCGATCCCACCGGCGAGGGCATCGCCATCGACGAGACCGCCCGCCTGATCGCCTCGAACAAGGTCGAAGGCACGGCGGTCTACGACCGCGAGGGGAAACACCTCGGGGCCGTGTACAACTTCATGGTGGATAAGGTCACCGGGCAGGTCGCCTACGCGGTGCTGGCCTTCGGGGGCTTCCTGGGCCTTGGCGAGAACCACCACCCCCTGCCCTGGAAGGCGTTGACCTACAGCACCGAACTCGGCGGCTACGTGGTCGACATCGATCCGGGCAACCTTGCCGGCGCCCCCAGCCACGGCCCGGGCGAGGACGCCTTCGCCGACCCGAACTACCGCGGGAAGATCGAGGATTATTACGGCGTGCGCGCACCGACGGCCTGAGCTTTGTGAGCGGGCGACACGCCCCTTCTCCCTGCGGCTACCGCCTGCACAGATCTGGAGCGCTGTCGCTCTTGCAGGTCGCGATGAGCCCCCCTCTCCCGTGCGGGAGAGGGGGCGCGAGCTCGTCACGAGTCACGCTGTGGCATGCTCGGCGAGAGAACCCCGCATAGGGCCCGTAGCTTCGTGGGAAAGCGCGGCGCGTCCGTGCGCCGTGCCCCCTGCCGGATGCCGCCCTTAGAACTTCCCGCCGAGGCCGACGCTGCCGCCGGGCGAGAGCATGGGGCCCATCGCGTTGCTGCCC
>NZ_VRVD01000808.1:0-1839 GCF_008040015.1 Methylobacterium sp. WL18
GGGCGTCGGGCGCCTGCGCACCGCGACCCTGACGCCGGTCGCGGCCAGCAACACCGGCCTGACCATCGCCCGGGCGAACGGCGCCCGGATCTGCTTCGGCGATTCCGGCGGCCCGGTCGTCGCGCAGGATCGCGGCGGGACCTATGTCTGGGGCGTCGCCAGCGCGGTGATCACCCGGACCGCCCCGTGCGGCGGCTATGTGGTCGTGGCGCCGGCGGCCCAAGTCTTCTCCGCGACCGGGGTCCGGTAGCGCCGAACCGGTAAGTCCGAAAAAAAGCGAAAACCCCGCGCGGCCGAGCCGCACGGGGTTTTTCGAGGGTGGCGGTGATCCGGGTGGATCAGACCGCCATGCGCTCTTCGGCGTCCATCGGCTCGCGCAGCACGTAGCCGCGGCCCCAGACGGTCTCGATGTAGTTCTTGCCCTGGCTGGCGTTGGCGAGCTTCTTGCGCAGCTTGCAGATGAACACGTCGATGATCTTCAGTTCCGGCTCGTCCATGCCGCCGTAGAGATGGTTGAGGAACATCTCCTTGGTGAGCGTCGTGCCCTTCCGCAGCGAGAGGAGTTCCAGCATCTGGTACTCCTTGCCGGTGAGGTGGACCCGGGCGCCGCCGACCTCGACGGTCTTCTGGTCGAGGTTCACGATCAGGTCGGCGGTGGTAATCACCGACTGGGCGTGGCCCTTCGACCGGCGCACGATGGCGTGGATGCGGGCGACCAGCTCGTCCTTGTGGAACGGCTTGGTGAGGTAGTCGTCGGCCCCGAAGCCCAGACCCTTCACCTTGTCCTCGATCCCGGCCATGCCGGAGAGGATCAGGATCGGCGTCTTCACCTTCGCCACGCGCAGGTTGCGGAGCACCTCGTAGCCCGACATGTCGGGCAGATTCAGGTCGAGGAGGATGATGTCGTAATCGTAGAGCTTGCCGAGGTCTATGCCCTCTTCGCCCAAGTCGGTCGTATAGGTGTTGAAATTCTCGGACTTGAGCATCAACTCGATGCTCTGCGCTGTCGCGCTATCGTCCTCGATCAGAAGTACCCGCATCGTCGGTCCCCAGCCCAGCCGGCCGCATCAGCGCGCAGACACGTCCCCACCGACACCCGCCACCGGCCTGTGGACGGGCGCTCCGTCGCTCTTGACGTGGAACGCTATGGATTAATCGTTAACAAAACCTGATTCCCACCCGCAAGCGTCTCGTTCACCGAGCCCTGAGCTTGGCGGGAGGAACCAGGTCCCTCCACCCCCGCCCGGGGCCGTGATTCCGCTCCGTTCGCGACCGGTCCGCCCACGCGCTTGGACGTAAGTGTCTCCCCCGTAACGACCCGATCCCGGCTGTGACCCTGCGGCCACAGACGCACGACTTCGTGAAGTCCGGCTGGCGCCGGAGCCCGGACCGAGCCGCTACGAGCCCGATGACCGCAGTGTTAAGGAGGCCGGTAAACGAAGCGTTGAGAGCCACGCCGATGACACAGGATCCGGCAAGGTCCGTTACCAGTCTCGCCGCGGCCCAGGCGGCCCTCGACCGTGTCGAGGTGCTGGAGACGTTCGGCCGGGTCGTGGCGATCCGCGGCCTCCTGGTCGAGGTCGCCGGCCCCGTGGCGGCCATGCGGCTCGGCGGCCGGATCGACGTGGAGGGCGCCAACGGCCTTGGTTTGGTGCCGTGCGAGATCATCGGTTTCCAGGGCGACCGCGCTCTGGCGATGCCGTTCGGGTCCCTGGAGGGCGTCCGCCGGGGCTGCCCGGCTTACGTGCGCGACGAATCGGCCGGAGCCATTCGCCCCTGCGCCGCCTGGCTCGGCCGGGTGGTCGACGCCCTGGGCCGGCCCGTGGACGGGCTCGGACC
>NZ_VRVD01000809.1:0-1837 GCF_008040015.1 Methylobacterium sp. WL18
CAGCCGCCACAACCCCACCCTCCGGGACGCCTACCTGCGCCTGCGCGCCGCCGGAAAGAAGCCCATCGTCGCCATCACCGCACTCATGCGACGCCTCATCGTCATCGCAAACGCACGCCTACGCGACGCCTACGCGCAAACCGCCGCCAACTGAGTTGATGACACGGTGGATTGTGAAACGTTGCAGGCCTCGCAAATCTCACCGCTGCCCGAACGCCGTATCCTTGAATAGATCTTTGTATTCCCGCGGCTGCGAGCGCCAGTACTGCTTCGGGGCGTGGACCTTGGCGCCGAGCTCGGCCGCCGCGTGCCAGGGCCAGCGGGGGTCGTACAGCATGGCCCGGGCCAGCGAGATCGCGTCGGCCTTGCCCTCGGCCAGGATCGTCTCGGCCTGCTGCGCCTCGGTGATGAGGCCGACCGCGATGGTGGTCAGCCCGGTCTCGGCCTTGATCCGCTCGGCATAGGGCACCTGGTAGCCCGGCCCGAGCTTGATCGCCTGCTTGGGCGAGACGCCGCCCGTCGAGACGTGGAGCGCGGGCGAGCCGGCGCGCTTGAGCGCCTGTCCCAGGGCCACGGTCTCGTCGAGGTCCCAGCCGTCCTCGACCCAGTCGGTGGCCGAGACGCGCAGCCAGACCGGGCTGCCCGCCGGGACGACGTCGCGCACGGCGTCGTAGACTTCGAGGGGGAAGCGCATCCGGTTTTCGAGGCTGCCGCCATAGGCATCGGTGCGCTTGTTGGCGATCGGCGACAGGAACTGGTGCAGCAGGTAGCCGTGGGCGCCGTGCAGCTCCACGGCCTCGATGCCCAGGCGCACGGCGCGCTTGGCGGTGGCCACGAACTGGTCGCGGACGCGCTTCAGGTCGGCGGCGTCGAGGGCGTGGGGCGGGACCTCGGCCTCGCCGTGCGGGACCGCGGAGGGCGCTTCCGTGCGCCAGCCATAGGGATGCTCGGGCGGGATCTGCTGGCCGCCGGCCCAGGGCGCCTCGCTCGATGCCTTGCGGCCGGCATGGGCGATCTGGATGCAGATCGGGATTGGGGCGTATTCGCGCACCGCCTCGAGCACCCGGCCGAGCGCCCGCTCGCAGCCGTCGTTGTAGAGGCCGAGGTCCCAGGCGGTGATCCGGGCCTCGGGCGAGACCGCGGTGGCCTCCAGGGTCAGCAGGCCGGCCCCCGACATCGCCATCTGGCCGAGATGCATCATGTGCCAGTCGGTGGCCTCGCCGTCCCGGGCCGAATACTGGCACATCGGCGCGATCAGGATGCGGTTGTCGAGCGTGAGGGCGTCGAGGGCGAGCGGTTCGAACAGGCGGGCGGTCATGGGCGGCTCCGTTACGCGCCGGACCTATGTGGCGCAGGCGCGCCGCCGAGGCCAGCATCGGCATGTGCGCCAGCCCACCCGCCCTGCAGCCTCGACACGGCTGCAGGGGAACCGACCGCACGTTCGGTAACTTCTGGCTGAATGACGGTCTGATGCCGCCGATGCGAACCGCCTGAGGGGGCGAGATCGCGCGAGGTCCACGCCATGTTGCTCCCGAACCGTTCCACCCGACTTGCCGCCCTGGCCGCGGCTCCGTTCGCCCTGGCGGCGTTCCTGGCCGTCCCCGCCGAGGCCCAACCGGCCGCATTCGGCGGCCCGAAGATCCTGATCCACGGCAATTACTGCGGCCCCGGCAACAACGCCCCGCTGCCGCCGATCGATGCCCTCGACGCGGCCTGCGCCCGTCACGATGCCTGCACGCCCGAAGGCGGTCTGCCGTCGCAGGCCTGCAACCTGCGCCTGCAGCGCGACGCGGCGCTCGTCTCGCGCGACCCGCGCCAGCCCGAGGATCTGCGGGCG
>NZ_VRVD01000080.1:0-12410 GCF_008040015.1 Methylobacterium sp. WL18
GCACCGGGGAGGGCAGCCGGCGCCCACAGGCCCAGCGCGAGGACGCCGCGCGCCAGAAGAGTCGTCGGTCGGAGGAGCGGCATGAGACCTCGAAGCGTGGGCGTGGGACGGGAGGAAACGAACGGAACCGCATTCGGATCGCTCCGACCCTGTTGACGGGGCCGCCTATCGGGCCTCTGTCTTCCGGGACGCGGCCGCGGACCCCATCTCGCGGCCTCACGGGGCGGACCGAAGGCACGGTCCGGCCGACGCACCACCGAGGATCGAATGGCGGACGTAGCTGATGCCGGGCTCCCGAGCCTGCCGCAGGACAATCCCTTCCGCGACGCCCAGTGGAGCACGCCCTACGGCCTGCCGCCGTTCGAGCGGATCCAGGCCGCGCATTATATGCCGGCCTTCGAGGCCGCGCTCGCCGCCCACGAATCCGAGATCCAGGGCATCGCGGCCGACACGGCGCCCGCGACCTTCGCCAACACCGTCGCGGCGATGGAGCGGGCCGGTCAGGCCCTCGAGCGGGTCGCCGGCGTCTTCTACAACCTGACCGGCAGCCACACGAACCCGGATCTGCAGGCGATCGAGCGGGCGATCGGCCCGAAGCTCGCCCGGCACGGCAGCGCCATCTATCTCAACCCGCAGCTCTGGGCGCGCATCTCGGCCGTCGACGCCGAAGCGGAGGAGCTCGGGCCGGAAGAGCGCCGGGTGCTCGACCGCTACCGCATCCGCTTCCGTCGTGCAGGCGCCGAGTTGGGCTCGGACGACAAGGCACGCATCGCCGAGATCGCCGCCCGGATGTCGGAACTCGGGACCCAGTTCAGCCAGAACCTGCTCGCCGACGAGAGCAGCTTCACCCTGCCGCTCACCGGCGAGGACGACCTGGCCGGCCTGCCGCCGTTCCTGCGCGCCGCCGCCGAGAGCGCGGCCCGGGAGCGCGGCCTGGATGGTCACGTGATCACCCTGTCGCGCTCGCTGATCGAGCCGTTCCTGGTGTTCTCCACCCGGCGCGACCTGCGTGAGAAGGCCTACGCGGCCTGGACCCGCCGCGGCGAGAACGGCGGCGCCACCGACAACCGCGCGATCATCGTCGAGATGGTCGGGCTGCGCGCCGAGCACGCGCGTCTGCTCGGCTTCGACAGCTTCGCGCATTTCAAGCTCGACGACACGATGGCGGCGAGCCCCGACGCCGCCATGGAGCTGCTGCGCGACGTCTGGACCCCGGCCCGGGCGCGGGCGGGCGAGGAGCGCGAGCGGCTCCAGGCGATCGTCCAGCAGGAGGGCCACAACTTTGCGCTCCAGGAGCATGATTGGCGCCACTACACCGAGAAGCTGCGGCGGGCCGAGCACGACCTCGATGAGAGCGAGGTGAAGGCCTACCTGCCCCTCGACGGGATGATCCAGGCGGCCTTCGATACGGCATCCCGGCTGTTCGGGCTGACCTTCGAGGAGCTGTCCGACGTGCCGCGCTACCACCCCGACGTGCGGGTCTGGCGGGTCGGCAACCCGGACGGGTCCGAGGTCGGGCTGTTCCTGGGCGATTACTTCGCCCGCTCCTCGAAGCGCTCCGGCGCCTGGATGAGCGCGTTCCGCTCCCAGGAGCGCCTGAACGGCACGGTCACGCCGGTGATCGTCAACGTGATGAACTTCGCCAAGGCGCCCGCCGGCGAGAGCGCGCTCCTGTCCTTCGACGACGCCCGCACCCTGTTCCACGAGTTCGGCCACGCCCTGCACGGCCTCCTGTCGGACGTGACCTACCCGCTGCTCTCCGGGACATCGGTGTCGCGCGATTTCGTCGAGTTGCCGTCCCAGCTCTACGAGCATTGGCTGGAGCAGCCTGAGGTTCTGAAGGCTCATGCCCGGCACCACCGCACCGGTGAGCCGATGCCCGACGCGCTGCTGCGCAAGCTCCTGGCGGCGCGCACCTTCAACCAGGGCTTCGCCACGATCGAATACACCGCCTCGGCGATCGTCGACATGACGCTCCACCTCTCGGCAGGCGGTGAATCCGGCCTCGACGTGCCGGCCTTCGAAGCGGACGCCCTGCAGCGGATCGGCATGCCGGCCGAGATCAGCATGCGCCACCGGACGCCACACTTCGCCCACATCTTCTCGGGGGACGGCTACGCGGCCGGTTACTACAGCTATCTCTGGTCCGAGGTGCTGGATGCCGACGCCTTCGATGCCTTTAAGGAGGCCGGCGACATCTTCGACCCGGAGACGGCGAAGCGGCTGCGGACCTTCGTGTACGGCGCCGGCAACCTGCGCGACCCGCGTGACGCCTACACCGCCTTCCGCGGCCGAATGCCGAGCATCGCGCCGCTTTTGAAGAAGCGGGGTCTCGCGGCCTGAGGCGGGGACGGCCGGTAAGGGTTTCGTAAACAAACGTCCTTAACGAACGCTTGCAGGCGGACCCTGCAGACGGAGTTGGGGGCGATGACGAAGATTGAAGCCAAGCCGGCCCTCTCTCCCGACGAGCTGCTGAAGGCCGTCGTGGCGGGCAAGGCGGTTCCGAAGCCCGAGCCCGTCGCCGCACCTGCGGCAGCGCGATTCGCGATGCCGTCCCTGGCAGGTCCAGAGGTCCGGCGCTACGCGATCGCTGGCACCGCCCTGGCGCTCGGTCTGGTTCTGGGCTTCGCCGCACGTCCCGGCTCCGGCGGCGCGCCGAGCGACGCCGTCCTGGCGCTGAGCACGACCGTCGATGCCGGCCGGACCGAAACCGCCCGGCTCGGCGCCGACATCGCCCAGCTCCATCAGGTGCTCGCCGACCTGCGCGCCGCCACCGACACCGCCCGCAAGGAGGCCGGCAGCCGCAGCGGCGCCCTGGGCGAGCGCCTGACCCAGATCGATAAGAACCTGAATGCCAAGACCGCCGCCCTGAGCGAGCGCCTCGAGCAGGCCGAGCGCGAGCACAGTGGGCGGATCGCCAACCTCGCTGCGCAACTGGAGCGTCGCGCGTCCGTCGCGGCGTCGGCCGTGAAGGCCGAGCCGACACAGACCGGGAGCCTCGCCGACACCCGCCCGGCCGACGCGAAGGTCACCGAGGCGAAAGCCGTCGATGCCAAAAGCGCGGAGGCCAGGAGCGCAGAGGCGAAGGCTTCGGAGGCCAAGCCGAAGGCGGTCGCGGCCGAGAAACCCCCGGTGATCGACGGCTGGGCTGTCCGCGACGTCTACGACGGGGCGGCGATTCTGGAGAACAGACGCCGCCGCATCGTCGAGGTCGGGCCGGGAGACCTGCTGCCGGGTATCGGCCGGGTCGAGGGTGTCGAGCGCCGCGGTCGGGAGTGGGTCGTGGTGACCCGTCAGGGCCTCGTCACGTCCCAGCCCTGGTAAGCCGACTGCTTAACACGCTGCGTCAGCGTCCCTGGAAGGTCGCCGAGGCGAGTTCGTCGCTGGAGCCGGGGAAGCGCGGTTCGATCGTCAGCGGATCGGCCAAGGCGGACGCGCGCTCGGCCCGGCGCCGCCCGTGGCGCAGGGCGCGGGTTTGCGCGGCTCGGGTCGGGTGCAGGATTGCCGCGAGCAGCGCCTGGCCCTCGAAGGCGGTATCCAGATTCTTGGCTTCGAAGACGGGCATGGCCGGCCTACCTGAGTGCAATCCGGTCACCTGCCGAAGGCGATGACCCGAATTGCATCCCGAATAACGGGGAACGCGTGGACGGGTTCCGCCAAGCTCTGACGGCGAAACCACTTTTTTACGATCGTTCAGGAACGGCGCGAAAACGGTGCGGCGGCGCACGTGCCGCCGGCGAAAACCGGGTCCCGAAGGCGTTTGCCCGCTCCCGGGACCTTGTTCGTCAGACGAACTGGTTGAGGCCCGGGATCGAACCGATGATCGGTCCCATGGCATCTTCGCCGACCTTCTCGCGGCCGAAGGCGAACAGCTCCTGGCCGAGCGGCTGCATCTGGCCCATGGGAACACCGGCGCCCATCAGCTTCTGGCCCAGCGCCATGACGCCGCCGCCGCCCATCATGCCGCCGAGCATGCCCATGAGGCCGCCGCCGCCGCTCTCTCCGGCATTCGATTCGGCCACGAGCGCTTCGGAGCCGGGCAGCGCGGCCATGAGCTGGCCCACCTCGGATTCCGGCCCCTCCTTCTGCAGGAAGGCCAGGATGTGCCCGATTGCCGTCTGCGCGGTCGCGGCGTCGAGCCCGGTGCGGGCGGTGACGCGGGCGAGCAATTCTTCCATGACGCTGATCTCTTCGACGCTGATCTCTTAGGAACGTTTCCAGACGTCCTTCGACTCTGGGGCGCCGGAAATCAAGCGCGGCTCCCGACTTCGCTGGGAAACACCGGCCCGGACGATGCGCGGAACATCCGGGCGCCCCGAGAGTCAGCGCAGGCGCCGACGCGGCCTTGCGACTCACGGCGAGCCGTGGCCTCGTAGACGGCGAAACAGGCAGGAACAGAGTCGATCCTCGGAAGGTCCGCCGCGGCTCCAGCCGTGGCCCGATCGGGACCACTCCGGCGGATCGATCACGCGCGCATCGGGAGACACGGGTGAGCGATCTCAAGACCCTACGCGGCCTCTCCGGCCTCAGCCCCGAGCCCGCCAGCCTGAAGAAGGCCGCGCTTGTCCTCATCGACATCCAGAACACGTATCGCGAGGGCGTGATGCGCCTGTCCGGCGTCGAGCCGGCCGTCGCGGAGGCCGCGATCCTTCTCAAGCGGGCCCGGGAATCCGGCGTGCCGGTCTTCCACATCCAGCACAATGCCGGCCCCGGCTCGCCCTACGACATCACCGCGGAGATCGGACAGATCTCACCGGAGGTCGCGCCACAGGGCGGGGAGGCCGTGATCACCAAAGCCTTCCCGAGCTCCTTCGTGGGCACGGATCTGGAGGATCGGCTCAAGCGGGCAGGCGTCACCGACCTCATCCTGGCCGGCTTCATGACCCACATGTGCGTCAACTCGACGGCGCGTTCCGCCTTCAACCTCGGCTTCCATCCCACCGTGGTCGCCTCGGCGACCGCGACGCGCGATTTGCCGGCGCCCGACGGCTCGGTGGTGCCGGCGGCCCAGCTACAGGCCGCAAGCCTCGCGGGCCTCGGCGACCTGTTCGCCGTGATCGCCCGCGACGTGGACGCGGTCCGCCCCTGATCGTTCGACGGGGATAGTATTTTCTCCGAAACCCGGGCGCGAACATTCGGGGTTAGACTCCGAAATCTCCGGTTCTGCCGCCTTGACTGCTGCATCGGACATGTGTGCGATGCAGCATCGGGCCGAGAGCGGCGGAACATCACCGCCGGCCGCACAGTTCGGCTCCGAAAATGCGGAGCTTGAACCATGCGCATCGAGAACGTCGCCGACCTGATTGCCGAGACCCTTCAGGAGGCCGGCGTCGCGCGAATCTACGGCGTTGTCGGCGACAGCCTGAACGGCATCACCGAGGCGCTGCGCGCGCGGGGAAAGATCGACTGGATCCACACCCGCCACGAGGAGGCGGCGGCCTTCGCGGCGAGCGCCGAGGCGCAGGTCACCGGCAAGCTCGCCGTGTGCGCGGGTTCGTGCGGCCCCGGCAACCTGCACCTGATCAACGGGCTCTACGACGCGCACCGGAGCCGGACCCCGGTCCTGGCGATCGCCGCGCAGATCCCGTCGGCCGAGATCGGCTCGGGCTATTTCCAGGAGACCCGCCCGACCGAGCTGTTCCGCGAGTGCAGCCATTATTGCGAGCTGATCTCCGACCCGTCGCAGATGCCGTTCGTGCTCGAGAACGCGATCCGCGCCGCGGTCGGGGAGGGGGGCGTCGCCGTCATCGTCATCCCGGGCGATGTGGCGCTGCGCGATGCGCCCAAGCGCGCGCCGGCCACCCGGGCCGGGCTTATCCCGGCCAAGCCTGTCGTACGCCCGGCGGATGCCGAACTCGATGCGCTGGCGGCCCTGCTCAACGCCGGCAAGCGCGTGACGCTGCTGTGCGGACGCGGCTGCGCCGGCGCCCATTCCGAACTGTTGCAACTCGCCGAGGCGCTCAAGAGCCCGGTCGTGCACGCGCTCGGCGGCAAGGAGTATGTCGAATTCGACAACCCCTACGATGTCGGCATGACCGGACTGATCGGGTTCTCGTCCGGCTACGCCGCCATGATGGCGTGCGACACCCTGCTGATGCTGGGCACCGGGTTCCCGTACAAGCAATTCTACCCGCAGGACGCGAAGATCGCCCAGGTCGACCTGCGCCCCTCCGAACTCGGCCGCCGCTGCCGCATCGAGCACGGGCTCGTGGGCGATGTCGGCGCGACGATCCGCGCCCTGCTGCCGCGCCTGAAGCCGAAGGCCGACCGGTCGTTCCTGGATGCCAGCCTGAAGCACTACGCCAAGGCCCGCGCCGGCCTCGACGACCTCGCTACGGCCAAGCCCGGCGGCCCGCTCCATCCGCAATATCTGGCGAAGACGATCAGCGAGGCGGCCGCGGACGACGCGATCTTCACCGCCGACGTCGGCACCCCGACGATCTGGGCGGCGCGCTACCTGGCGATGAACGGCAAACGGCGCCTTCTCGGCTCCTGGGTCCACGGCTCGATGGCCAACGCCTTGTCGCATGGGATCGGCGCCCAGGCCGCGGAGCCGAACCGGCAGGTGATCGCGCTCTGCGGCGACGGTGGGTTCGCCATGCTGATGGGCGATTTCCTAACGCTCCGCCAGCATCGGCTACCGCTGAAAGTCGTGGTGTTCAACAACGGCACCCTCGGCTTCGTTGAGCTGGAGATGAAGGCGGCGGGTTACCTCGAGACCGGCGTCGCGCTCGACAATCCGGACTTCGCCGCGATGTCGCGGGCCGCCGGCATCTTCGCCCTGCGGGTCGAGGACCCGGCCGAGCTGCCGGGCGCCATGCGCGAGTTCCTGGCCTTCGACGGCCCCTCGCTGCTCGATGTGCGAACCGCCCGCAACGAGCTCTCAATGCCGCCCAAGATCGATGGGCAGCAGGTGAAGGGCTTCAGCCTCTACGTGCTGCGGGCCGTGATGGATGGGCGCGGTGACGCAGTTCTCGACCTCGCCAAAACCAACCTCATCCGGTAGACCTCACTTGGTATTCTAGACCCGTTCCAGTTCAAGGGAGCGGGCGATCCAGGGAGGTTCCGGACCATGCGGGTCGGCCTGTTCGTGCCGTGCTACGTCGACGCTTTCGAGCCGGAAGTCGGGATCGCCACGCTGGAATTGCTGGAGCGGGTCGGTTGTACGGTGGAATACCCGTTCGACCAGACCTGCTGCGGCCAGCCCATGGCCAACACCGGCTGCCACGCCGAGGCCGCCGCCACCGAGGCCCTGTTCGTAAAGAATTTCTCGGATTTCGACTACGTGGTGGCGCCCTCCGGGTCCTGCGTGCACCAGGTCCGCGAGCACCTCACTGCGATCCCGCAGACGGACGAGGTCAAGAAGGTCCGGGCCAGCACCTACGAACTCGTGGAGTTCCTACACGACGTGCTGAAGATCGAGGCGCTGCCCTGGGCCGAGTTCCCGCACAAGGTCGCCTATCACGGCAATTGCAACGCGCTACGCGGCATCCACCATGCGCGGCCGTCCGAGATCGTGAAGCCGTACTTCTCGAAGCCCCTCGACCTCCTTCGCCTCGTGAAGGGCGTCGAGCTGGTCGACCTCGCCCGGCCGGACGAGTGCTGCGGCTTCGGCGGCACCTTCTCGGTTTTCGAGCCCGCGGTCTCGGCCAAGATGGGCTACGACAAGGTCGCCGACCAGAACCGGGCCGGGGCGCAGTACGTGGTCTCGGCCGATTCCTCGTGCCTGATGCACCAGAAGGGCTGCGCCGAGCGCCTCGGCCTGCCGCTCCGCTATATCCACATCGCGCAAGTGCTGAACGGAGCCGCCGCATGAGCGTCGAGGATCTGAACCCGCGCGCCCGCGAGGGCATCATCCATCCGGAAGTCCGCGCCGACGACGACGAGAGCGAGCGCGGCCAGGATGGCGGCCGCCTCCAGCACGCGGAGGCCGCGACCAAGCCGATCCGCGCGCCGCAGACCCGCGAGAAGCAGCCGCGCGGCGCCAAGATCCGGGGCGACCGGCCGATCGACCAGGCCGAAGCCGCCGAGCGCTTCCTCGCCGCGCCGCTCCACCAGGCCGCCCACGACGAGCGCCTGTGGGACCTGCGCAAGAAGCGCGATACCTCGGCCCACGGCATCCCGGAATGGGAGGAGCTGCGCGAACTCGCCTCCGCCATCAAGGCGCACACGCTCACCCATCTCGACCAGTATCTCGAGCAGTTCGAGGCCGCCGCGAAGGCCAACGGCGTGCAGGTCCACTGGGCCGCGGACGGCGCCGACCACAACCGCATCGTCCTGGAGATCCTGCGCAGCCGCGGTGCCAAGACCCTGGTGAAGTCGAAGTCGATGCTCACCGAGGAATGCGGCTTCCGCCACCACATGGCGGCCAACGGCATCGAGATCATCGAGACCGATCTGGGCGAGCGCATCCAGCAGCTCGACAACGAGGAGCCGAGCCACATCGTGGCGCCCGCGGTCCACAAGACCCGGATGGACGTGGCGGAAGTCTTCGCCAAGACGCTCGGCACCGACCCGGACAACGACGACGCCCATTACCTCGCCGAAAGCCAGCGCGAGACGACACGGCCCTACATTCTGAAGGCCGATGCCGGCATGACCGGCTGCAACTTCGCCATCGCGGAGACCGGCACCGTCGTCACCTGCACCAACGAGGGCAATGCCGACTTGTCCGGCAACGTCCCGCCGCTGCAGATCCACTCGATCGGCATCGAGAAGATCATCCCCAAGGTCGAGCATCTCGGGGTGTTCATCCGGCTGCTGTCGCGCTCGGCGCTCGGCTCGCCGATCACCCAGTATACTTCGCATTTCCGCGGACCCCGCAAGGGCACCGAGATGCACATGGTGCTGGTCGATAACGGCCGCTCGGCCCGGCTCGGGCTGGAGGAGTTCTGGACCTCGCTGAAGTGCATCCGCTGCGGCGCCTGCATGAACACCTGTCCGGTCTACCGGCGTTCGGGCGGCCTCTCCTACGGGGCGACCTATTCGGGCCCGATCGGGTTGATCATCGACCCGACCTTCAACAAGCGGAAATACTCGACCCTGCCGTTCTCCTCGACGATGAACGGCTCCTGCACCAACGTCTGCCCGGTCAAGATCAACATCCACGAGCAGATCTTCGCCTGGCGCAAGGTCCTGGTCGAGGAGCATCACATCCCGGCGCTCAAGCAGGGAATGATGAAGGCCGCAGGTGCGGTCCTGTCTCGGCCCGCCGCCTATCGGGCAGCGATCGGCGCCGCGGATTCGGCGCTGAAGGTGCTGCCGCGCTTCGCCGTCTACAACCCGCTCAACACCTGGGGGAAGAAGCGCGAGATGCCGGATGCGCCGCGCCAGACCTTCCACGCCTGGTACAAGCAGAACCGGATGCAGAAGGCGGTCAAAAACACCGCTGCCAAGGAGACCGCTGCGAAGGACACGGCCCGATGAGCGCGCGCGCGGACATCCTGGCGGCGCTTAAGGCGAACCGTCCGGCGGGCGATTATCCGCTGCCGAGCGTCCCGGACTTCACGCCGCTGGTCGGCGACGATCTGATCGAGGAGTTCGGCGACCGGCTGAAGCGCATGGGCGGCCGGATCGAGGACGGTCGCACCGGCGACCCGCTGGCGGGCGTGCGCGGGCGGCTGGCGGAATCGAAGGTGATCGCCTCCGCGGTCCCTGAGATCGACGGCAACCGCGACCTTCGGGCGGTGCGGTACCCGCAGGAGGTCGAGGACGTCGACGTGGCGGTGGTGCGCGCCGTGTTCGGCATCGCCGAGACCGGCTCGGTGTTGTTCACGGAGGGCGAGCTGATCGTGAACGCCGTCGCCTACCTGGCCCAGCACCTGATCGTGCTGCTCGATCCCGCCGACATCCTCCCCAACGTGCAGGAGGCCTACAAGCGACCGGAATTCGGCCGCTCCGCCTACGCGGTGCTGCATACGGGACCTTCGGCCACCGCCGACATCGAGGGCGTGCTGATCCACGGCGCGCAGGGCGTGCGCTCGCTCACCGTCCTGTTGCTGCCGCGCGCCGCAGAAAGATCGGTCTCCTGAGCCGGAACCGCCGATAAGGCGCGCACCTTGCTTGGACAGCGATCATCTCGTCGCCCGGCAAGGAGATCCGATGCGCTATACCCTCGGCTGCAGCCTGTCGTACAATATTCTCTCGGACACGACCTTCATCTTCAATTTGGAGGTGGCCAAGCTGAGAAGCGTCGAGATCCTCAGCGAGAGCCTGGTGCTCACGCCGAACCTGAAGCGCGATCTCTACACCACGCCCGACCTTCTGAACCGCTATCTCGGCGTCAACGTGCCGATGGGCCAGTTCGCCCTGGAGTATAATGCGGAGGTCGATCTGACCGTCCACCGGGCCGACCCGGCGACCATCAGCGAGACCCCGATCGGCGAACTGCCGCTCGACATCCTGCCGTTCCTGCTGCCGAGCCGGTTCGTCTCCTCCGATCGGCTGACGCCCTACGCGCAGGCCGAGTTCGGCGCGCTGCCCAAGGGCCACAGCCGGGTCAACGAGATCTGCAACTGGATCCACGACCACATCACCTACCAGCCCGGCACGAGCGACGGCGAGACCACGGCCGACGAGTCGCTCCTGAAGCGGGCCGGCGTCTGCCGCGACTTCGCGCATATCGGCACGGCGTTCTGCCGGGCGCTCGGGATCCCGGCCCGGTTCGTGAGCTGCTATGCGCACGGCCTCGTGCCGAGCGATTTCCATGCGGTGTTCGAAGCCTATCTCGACGGGCGCTGGTGGCTGTTCGACGCGACCCGTCAGGCGGATCTCGACGGGCTGGTGCGCATCGGCGTCGGGCGCGACGCCGCCGAGATCGCCTTCTCGACGCCGTTCGGCAACATGCAGCCGGTCAACCAGCAGGTCCGGATCCAGCGCACGGACGGGCAGGGCAGCCCGATGCCGCGCACCGTCGATGCCATCTCCACAGAGGTCCCCGCACCGAATGCCGGTGCGGCCTGAACGGACAGAAGCATCGGATCACGCTATCCTGTGATCCTCGGAAAGCAAGGACGGGGTGAAACCGCATGGCCTACCGCCACGTCGTCGGCCCGCGCACCCACGTCTTCGGTGACCTCGCCACCCTGATGGCCAAGGCGACGCCTGTCCGCTCCGGCGACCGGCTCGCCGGGGTCGCGGCCGAATCCGCCGAGGAGAATGCGGCGGCGCGCTGGTGCCTCGCGGAGGTGCCGCTCTCCGAGATCCTGGCCCGGCCGCTGATCCCGTACGAGCAGGACGACGTCACCCGGCTGATCCTCGACACGCACGATGCCGCCGCCTTCCGGGAGATCGCCCACCTCACGGTCGGCGATTTCCGCGAGTTCCTGCTGACCGCCACCCCGGCGGTCCTGACCCGGATCGCACCGGGCGTAACGCCGGAGATCGCCGCTGCGGTCTCGAAGATCATGCGCAACCAGGACCTCATTTCCGTGGCGCGCAAGGCCCGGGTGGTCACCCGGTTCCGCAACACGATCGGGCTGCCGGGCACGCTGGCGGTACGGCTGCAGCCCAATCATCCGACCGACGATCCGAAGGGGATCACCGCAGCGATCCTCGACGGGCTCACCCTCGGCTGCGGCGACGCCGTAATCGGCATCAACCCGGCCTCGGATTCGGTCCAGGCGCTCGGCGACCTGCTCCACCTCCTCGACGGGGTGATCCGGAAGCACGCGATTCCCACCCAGGCCTGTGTGCTCACCCACGTCACCACCACGCTCGCCGCCATGGAGCGCGGCCTGCCGGTCGACCTCGTGTTCCAGTCGATCGCCGGGACCGAGAAGGCCAATGCCGGCTTCGGGGTGACGCTCGCTTTGCTCAAGGAGGCCCACGAGGCCGCGCTCGCCCTCAAGCGCGGCCCGCTCGGCGACAACTGCATGTATTTCGAGACCGGGCAGGGCTCCGCGCTTTCGGCCGATGCCCATCACGGCATCGACCAGCAGACCCTGGAGGCCCGGGCCTACGCGGTCGCCCGGCCGTTCCGGCCGCTCCTGGTCAACACCGTCGTGGGCTTCATCGGGCCCGAATATCTCTACGACGGCAAGGAGATCATCCGGGCCGGGCTGGAGGACCATTTCTGCGGCAAGCTCATGGGCGTGCCGCTCGGCGTCGACGTCTGCTACACCAACCACGCCGAGGCCGATCAGGACGACATGGACACGCTGCTGACGCTGCTCGGCGCGGCCGGCTGCACCTACATCATGGGCGTCCCGGGGGCCGACGACGTGATGCTGAACTACCAATCCACGTCGTTCCACGATTCCCTCTACCTCCGCGAGGTGCTGGGCTTGAAGCGCGCCCCCGAATTCGAGGCCTGGCTGCACGGCATCGGGCTGACCGACGGGGCCGGCGCCCTGCTGCCGGGATCGGGCGCGCCGCTCCTCACCGCCGCGCCGGACCTCGCCGCGTGAGCG
>NZ_VRVD01000810.1:0-1830 GCF_008040015.1 Methylobacterium sp. WL18
GCCTCGACCCAGTCGGCCGGCGTCACGCCGACCTCGTTCCGGAATAGGCGGGCGAAGTGCCGGGGGCTGAGGCCGGCCCGTCCGGCCAGCCGGGCCACGCTGTGATCCTCGGCGGGCGTGGCCGCGATCCAGCGCTGGATCTCCTGGAGGATTGCCCGGCCTGACGGCTCTGTCGCGCCGCTTCGGCTGAACTGCAACTGGCCCCCGGGGCGTTTGAAGAACATCACCAGTTGCGCCGCGACGCGCTTGGCAACGTCCCGCCCGAGATCTTCCTCGACGAGGGCGACGGCAAGGTCGAGGCCCGCGGTCACCCCGGCGGCGGTGCAGACCGGACCGTCGCGGACCTGGATCGCGTCGGGCTCGACCCGGATCGCGGGGTAGCGCCGGGCCAGGGCGTCGGCGGCCGCCCAATGCGTGGTGACCCGGCGTCCGTCCAGCAGCCCGGCTTCGGCGAGGGCGAAGGCCCCGGTGCAGACCGATCCGTAGCGCCTGGCCGCGGGCGCCGTGCGCCGCAGCCAGTCGAGAAAGGCGGCGGCCGGACGGCGATGGGGCGCGTCCGGCGATCCCGCCACCAGCAGCGTGTCGAGGGCGCCGGCGTCGGCCTCGAAGATGGTCCGGTCCCCGAGCAGTCGCGCGCCCGACGAGGTCCGGATGACGGCGGTGTCGATCGAGACGATCTCGGTGCGGTAGACGCACCGCCCGGCCTGGACGTTCGCCTCCGCGAAGACGTCCAACGGGCCGGAGACGTCGAGCATCTGCACGCCCGGTCCCGCGGCGATCGCCAGCCTCCGCTCCATCATGCCCTCCCCGGCGTCCGTCGCACGCACGAATTGTCCGTCCGAGACGTGTTCCGTCAACTCCGGACGCGGCGCGCGGGGCTACCGTCTCGGGGTCAGCAAGGAGGGAAAGCCATGGCTCATCCAATCGACGGCGTCGCCATTCCCGACAGCACGCTTGCCCGGGCGGTGACCGAACTGGTCCGGGATACGGAATCGCCGCTGCTGTTCCACCATTCCAGCCGCGTCTATTACTTCGGCGCCCTGGCGGGGAAGCAGCGCGGCCTCAGCTACGATCCGGAGCTGCTCTATGTCGGGGCCATGTTCCACGACATGGGGCTGACGCCGCAGCACAGCAGCGCGCATGAACGCTTCGAGGTCGACGGCGCCAACGCGGCGCGGGATTTCCTGCGCCAGCACGGCATCGCGCAGGCCGACATCGACACGGTGTGGACCGCCATCGCGCTGCACACCACGCCGGGAATCCCGCAGCACATGCACCCGGTGGTCGCGCTGGTCACCGCCGGGGTCGAGATGGACGTGCTCGGCCTGACCTACGCCGCCTACAGCGACGCGGAGCGCTCGGCCGTGGTGCGGGCGCATCCGCGGACCCCGCATTTCAAGGAGGACATCATCCAGGCGTTCTACGAGGGGATCCGGCACAAGCCGGAGACGACCTTCGGCAACGTCAAGGCCGACGTCCTCGCCGACAAGGAGCCGCATTTCCACGCCGGCAACTTTTGTCGCGTGATCCGTGAGTCGCCCTGGCGCGGATGAGGGCATAGCCTACGGCGCGCCGTCCTGCAGAACGGCAGAACCCCGGGGGCCAGGGGCACCCGGGGTTCTGTACGACCTGAGCGGCCGGGCCGCCGAGGCGGCTCCCGGCCGAGACAACTCCCGGCCCGGAGGCCGGGAGCGTCGCGGGTCCTAGTACGAGCCGAACTTGTAGTTCAGGCCGGCGCGGACGACGGCGAACTCGTCGTCGCGGCGGCCGATGGCGCTGTAGGCCACCGGGACGAGGTTGGCGGCGTTGACCACCAGGGCGCCCTGGTTG
>NZ_VRVD01000811.1:0-1828 GCF_008040015.1 Methylobacterium sp. WL18
GTTCTGCACCGTTGCTCCCCTCTCCCGACCCGGCCTGACGGCCGGCCCACCCTCCCCCGCAGAGGGGGGAGGGAGACGCGCTTGGGGTCAGCCTTGGCCCACATCCACCAGCCGATATGTGAACCGTGTCACCCAGCACTGCGAGGCCGCCGATGACTGAACCACTGGTCATCTACGGGGATCCGGGCTCCGGGAACTGCCTGAAGGTCAAATGGGTGGCCGATCATCTCGGCATCCCGGCGACGTGGCGCACCATCGATGTGCCGGGCGGCGGGGCGCGTGAGCCGGCGTTCCTGGCGCTGAACCCCGCCGGCCGGGTGCCCCTGGTCGTCTTCCCCGACGGCGAGACGCTGTCGGAGTCGAACGCGATCATCATCCATCTGGCCGAAGGCTCGGCGTTGATTCCCGAAGCGGCGCGGGCCCGGGCCCGGATGCTGCAATGGATGTTCTGGGAGCAGTACAGCCACGAGCCCTACATCGCGGTCCGCCGCTACCAGATGCATTACCTCAAGCGCGCACCGGAGGCGCTCGATCCGAAGCTCGCGGAGCGCGGCGCGGACGCGCTCCGGCTGATGCAGGCGACGCTCGAACGCTCCGCCTTCATGGCCGGCGGCGTGCTGACGCTCGCCGACGTGGCGCTTGTCGCCTACACCCGCATGGCCCACGAGGGCGGCTTCGACCTGGCCGCCTACCCGGCCATCCGCGCCTGGATCCCGCGGGTCGAGGCCGGGCTCGGGATCGACCCCTATGCCGGCCCGGCCTGATCGGCGACCCGGGCCACCTCGGCGTCGCCGCCGTATTCCGGCAGGCTGACGCGCACGGTGGTCCCCTGCCCGACCGTACTCTCGATGGCGAGGCGGCCCCGGTGGCGGTTGAGGCTGTGCTTGACGATGGCGAGGCCGAGGCCCGTCCCGCCCCGGGCGCGGCTTGAGGCCACGTCGACCCGGTAGAAGCGCTCGGTCAGGCGCGGGATGTGCTCGGGCGGGATGCCGGGGCCGTCATCCGTCACCGACAGCACGATCCGGCGGCCGAGCCGGGGGTCGTCCTCCCGGGACAGGCCGACGCCGACATGGCCGCCGCCGTACTTCACGGCGTTCTCGATCAGGTTCTCGATCACCCGGGCGAGCTCGTCGGCATCCCCGGGCACGGGATATGGGCCGTCGCCGTCCGCGAACCGCACGGTGGCGCCCCGCGCCTCGGCGGGGGGCCCCTGCGCGTCGACCATCTGGCGGGCGAGCGCCCCGAGATCGACCACGGTGGTCGGGGCCACGTGCTCGCGCAGCTCGATCCGCGACAGGGACAGCAGGTCGTCGATCAGCCGGGTCATGCGCTGGGCCTGGACGCGCATGATCTCCAGGAAGCGCTCGCGCGCCTGCGTGTCCTCGCGGGCCGGGCCCTGCAGGGTCTCGATGAAGCCGATCAGGGTGGCCAGCGGCGTGCGTAGCTCGTGGCTGGCATTGGCCACGAAATCGACCCGCATCGCCTCGAGCCGACGGGCCGAGGTGAGATCGCGCAGGAACAGCACCGCGCTGACCCCCGACCCGTCGGGCATCGGCAGGGCGCCGATCTGGACCTCGAAGGTCCGCTCCAGAGGCACCCGGGTTGACAGAGGGACCCGGCGGGGCATGCCGGAACTCAGCACCGCCTCGACCCCGTCGAGGACCTCCGGGCTGCGCAGCGCGAACGACAGGGGCCGGGCCTGAAGCAGGGCCGGCAGCAGCGCCCGGGCCGCCGGGTTGGCCTCCACCACCAGGGTGCGGCGGTCCACCAGGATGACCGGATCGGGCACGTGGGCCAGCAGCGCCTCGGCGATCGCGTGGCGCTGGGC
>NZ_VRVD01000812.1:0-1821 GCF_008040015.1 Methylobacterium sp. WL18
GGCCGGCGCAGGCCGCCCCGGCGAGGAGCGCGCGGCGGCTCGGCTGGCCGGGGGGTGGGGTCATGCCGGGTCCTTTGAGCGTGGGCTTGGAGTGACAGATATCTCCAACGGATGAAGCAAGCGGCCGACCATGCGTCGCTCCGCCAGAAGATTCGGTTTTTCAAACATCTTCAGGGAAGGCGCGGGATCCCCTCGCCCCGCAAGCGGGGCGAGGGGATCCCGCCTGCCGCGCCGCGCGAAACCCATAGGCGTTCCAACTCGCCTTCGGCCCCGACGCGCCCCATCTTCGGGGCGCCATCCAGCCGAGGACCGACCCATGAGCCAGCATCCCGCCATCAGCCCAGGCCGCAGCGCGGTCGTCACCGGGGCGGCGAGCGGCATCGGGCTCGCGGCGGCCAAAGCCTTCGCGCGGGCCGGCATGAACGTCTGGCTCGCCGACCTGCCCGGCCCGGCCCTCGAGGAGGCCCACCGCGCCGTGGCCGAACTGGCCGCCGTCGAGGTCCGGGCTTTGCCCACCGACGTCTCGGACCGGGAGGCCGTGGAGGCCCTGGCGGCCCATGTCGCCAAGGCCGGGCCCCCGGCCGTGGTGATGCTGAACGCCGGGATCGAGGCCGGTGGCAAGCTCTTCTCCGACGCCGGGACCTGGACCCGGATCCTCGGCACCAACCTCGGGGGCGTGGTCAACGGCATCCACGCCTTCGCGCCCGGCATGATCGCGGGCGGCCAGCCTGGCGCGGTGATCGTCACCGGCTCGAAGCAGGGCATCACCACGCCGCCCGGCAACGCGCCCTACAACGTCTCGAAGGCGGCCGTGAAGGCGGCCACCGAGGCCCTGGCCCACGAACTGCGCAGCCGCGAGGGCTGCCGGACCACGGCGCACCTGCTGATCCCGGGCTTCGTCTATACCGGCCTGACCAAGGCCCGGGGCGTCGCCGAGAAGCCGGCCGGCGCCTGGACGCCGGAGGAGACCGTCGCCTTCATGCTGGACCGGCTGGAGGCGGGCGATTTCTACATCCTCTGCCCCGACAACGAGACCACCCGGGCGCAGGACGAGAAGCGCATCGCCTGGGCGGCCGGCGACATCATCGAGAACCGGCCTGCTTTGTCGCGCTGGCACCCGGATTTTTCGGAGGCGTTCAAGCGGTTCATGGCGGAGTGAGCCGCTCCGTCATTGCGAGCGGAGCGAAGCGACCCGGGGCTTCGCGACGCGGGGAGTTGTCGAGCGAGCACGCCGTGGGCCGAGGGATCCGGGCGAGCACCTCCGGCTTTCGTCTGCGGTCCGGACCTGAACAACGCCTGAGGGACGAAGTCACGTCTCCGTCAACTTATGAGCGCCACACCTGGGGCACGGCCGGTCGCGGCATCGCGGCCGGCGAGGCACAGGAGGACATCGATGTTCACCAAGACCGCACGCCTACGCCTGGCGGCCGCCGCCGTGGCGCTCGGGGGGATCGCCGTCGGAGCCCCCGCGATGGCCGCGCCGCTCGGCCTCGACACCGGCCTGCACCAGGGCGCCGGCGACATCGTGGATGTCCAGTACGGCTACGGGTACGGCCATCGCCACGGATTCGGCCCGCGTCACGGCTTCGGACCGGGCTTCCGGGGCCACCACCATCACGGCTGGGGGCGCGGCCACCATCGCGGCTGGGGTCATCATGGCGGCTACGGCCATCACCGCCACGGCGGCTGGGGCCACCGTCACGGCCACGGCCGCTGGTAAGGCCGGCGGGGCCGGAGCCTATCCGGCCCCGACACGCTCGATGATCGCCGGGCGGCCGGGGGGCGCCGCGCCGATCCGGTAGGCCGCCCGCAGGGCCGCCT
>NZ_VRVD01000813.1:0-1815 GCF_008040015.1 Methylobacterium sp. WL18
AGCCCCCCACCAGCCGCCCCGCCGGGGTGCTGGAATTGGCGCGGGCGGCCAACGCCCCGTCCACGCCCACCGGCCTGGCGATCGCCCGGGGCGGCCGGATGTTCGTGATGATGCCGCGCTTCACCGGCTCGGAGCCGGCCACCCTCGGCGAGGTGCTCCCGGACGGCTCGGTGAAGCCCTATCCGGATGCCCGGACCAACAATCCGGACCCGAAGGACCCGCAGGCGACCCTGTTCCACGTCCCCAACGGGGTGTTCGACCGCAACGACGCGTTCTGGATCCTCGATTCCGGCCTGACCGAGGGCAAGAGCAAGCCGGTGCCGGGGGCCGCCAAGCTCCTCGAGATCGACATCACCCAGGACAAGATCCGCCGGGTGATCCCGCTCGACGCCGGCGTGGTGGCCGATTCGTCCCTGAACGACCTGCGGGTCGACGTGCGCGACGGCCGGGCGCTCGCCTACATCACCGACCAGGGCCAGGGCGGCCAGGGCGCGATCCTGGCGGTGGACCTCGCCAGCGGGCGGGTGAGCCGGCGCCTGGCCGACCACCCGAGCACGGCCACCCAGGAGGGCGTGGTCAAGGTCGTGGAGCTGCGGCCGGTGATGGAGCGGAAGGGGGATGCCCCGGCGAAGCACCCGAAGGGCGGGGCCAACGGCATCGCGATCAGCCCGGACGGCCGCCGCCTGTACTACGCGCCGCTGATGAGCCGGCGCCTCTACGCGGTGGAGACCGCGGCGCTCCTCGACCCGAACGTGTCGGACGCGGCCCTGGCCGCCACGGTGCAGGATCTCGGCGAGAAGGGCATGACCGGCGGCCTGACCACCGATTCGCAGGACCGGGTCTATCTCAGCCTGCAGGAGCACAACGCCGTCGGCCGGCGCCTGCCGGACGGGACCGTGGAGGTGCTGGCCGCCGACCCGCGCCTGATCTGGGCCGACACGTTCTGGATCACCCCGGACCGGTGGCTCTACATCTCGAGCGCCCAGGTCAACCGCCGGCCGGAATTCAACCGCGGCCAGGACCTGCAGCAGCCGCCCTACGCGATCCTCCGGATGCGCATCGACGCGGACCCGGTCCTGTAGCGCGCCGGATCGACCCATTGGGTTTGCCAGCAAGTCTCTCGAAACACTCAGCTTCTCCCCGCTTCCTTTCGGCAACGGGCTACACAGGTATGAGGCACAGGCGTTGTTGCAGACCGCGACGCGCCCCCTCTCCCGTGCGGGCGTGCGGACTCACACATTGAGTTGGGAGAACACACGGGAGACACCGCGGCTCTCCCTCCCCCGCAGAGGGGGGAGGGAGACGCGGTTGGGGTTAGCCTTGGCCCAAATCCGGCAGCGATGCGTGAACGTCGTAGCCCGCACGGGAGAGGGAACCCGCGCCTTCTGCGCCCACGGCATGATCACGGCGACGGTCGAAATCTGTGTAGCCCGTCGCCGCAGGAGGGAGCGTGTGTCGCGGCTTGAAGAGGTGCCGTGCGAACATTGTCGGCCTTGTTGGGCCAGATGGGGGCAAGCGGGATCCCGCACGCCACGATTGGCCCGGCATCGGCTAAGGGCCGCTCTCCTGTGCAGCCGATTCCGGACCGCCGTGATGGACCTCTCGCTCGATCCCGACTTCTTCGCCGTCCTCACCGGCAGCTACCGGCGGCGCCTCGGCGCGGCCTTGGTGCCGGAGGGGGCGGACGCGGCCTGGCTGTACGGGCAGGCGCCCTTCGTGGTGCTGGCCCATGACGGCGGCGCCGACCCGCGCTTCGTCTACGCCAACCGGGCCGCGCAGGCCTGCTTCGGCTACGACCGGGACGCGCTGGTCGGC
>NZ_VRVD01000814.1:0-1814 GCF_008040015.1 Methylobacterium sp. WL18
GCCGCAACCGCCGGGGCCGGCTCGGCCCGTTCCGCCGACGGGCGCGGACGGCCCTTGGCGAGCTGCGCGGAGGCCCGCTGGACGAAATCGTGGAAGATCCCGGCCGGCATCTCGCCGCCGAACATCCGGTTCATCGGGCTGTCGTCGTCGTTGCCGATCCAGACCCCGACCACGAGGTCCGGGGTCATGCCGACGAACCAGGCGTCGCGGAAATCCTGGCTGGTGCCGGTCTTGCCGCCGATGATCTGGCCCGGCACCCGCGCCGCCCGGCCGGTCCCTGAATCGACCACCGCCTGGAGCGAATCGAGCATCATCTGGCGCGGCTCCTGCGCCAAGGTGGCGGCCGGCGCCGGCTCGGCCCGGACGTAGAGCGGCTGCGGGGCCGCCCCGCGGATCGCGTGGATGCCGAAGCTCGCGAGCGGCGCGCGGCCGGAGAGCACGGAGCCGTAGGCGCGGGTCATCTCCAGCAGGCTGACGGTGCCGGACCCGAGGACGAGGCTCGGCACGTTCGGCAGCTCGGACTGGATCCCCAGCTTGCGCGCGGTGGCGATCACCGCCGGGATGCCGACATCCTGCCCGAGCTGAGCCGCCACCGTGTTGATCGACAGCGCGAAGGCGGTCCGCAGCGGCACAGAGCCGCGATAGCGCCCGTCGTCGTTCTCGGGCTCCCAGTCGCCGATGCGCACCGGGCGATCGTCCATCACGCTCTCGGGCGTCAGGCCCTGCTCGTAGGCCGTCAGGTAGACCAGGAGCTTGAACAGCGAGCCCGGCTGGCGCTTGGCCTGGACCGCCCGGTTGAACTGGCTGTCCTCGTAATCCCGGCCGCCCACCATCGCGAGGATCGCACCGGCCTTCGACAGCACCACCATGGCGGCCTGGCCGACCTTGCGCTTGGCGCCGTCCTTGTCGAGGCGCCTGGCGACGACGCCCTCCGCGAGGCTCTGCAGGTCGAGGTTGAGGGTGGAGCGCACCGTCATGTCGCCGTCGGTGCCGGCGAGCCGCTTCACGTCGCCGGCGATCATGTCGAGGAAGTAGTTGGTGCCGGGCGGCGCCTCGGGCGGAGACTTCAGGGTGACGCTCTGCTTGCGCGCGGCGTCGGCCTCCTTCTGCGAGATCGCCCCGGTCTCCACCATGGCCTGGAGCACCACGTCGGCCCGCTCCTTGGCGCCGCCGAGGTTGCGGGTGGGGGCGAGCTGCGAGGGCGCCCGCACCAGCCCGGCCAGCATGGCCGCCTCGGGCAGGGTCAGGGCCTTGGCGGGCTTGCCGAAATAGCGCCGGGCGGCCGCGTCCGCCCCGTAGGCGCCGGCCCCGAAATAGGCGGCGTCGAGATAGCCGAGCAGGATCTCGTCCTTGCTCATCGTGGTCTCGACCCGCAGCGCCAGGAACGCCTCCTGGACCTTGCGCCAGAGCGTCTTCTCCTGGTTGAGCGAGGTCAGGCGGACATATTGCTGCGTGATCGTCGAGCCGCCCTCGCGCACCCCGCCGCCCGCGGCGTTGCGCCAGGCGGCGCGGGCGAGGCCACGCAGGTCGATGCCCCAGTGGCTGTAGAACCGGCGATCCTCGATCGCGACGATCGCCTTGGCGAGGTTCGGGGGCAGGTCGGCGGCGGTGAGCTTCTGGCCGCGGAAGCTGCCCCGGGTGGCGAAGACCCGGCCGTCATCGGCCTCGACGGTGATCGCCCGCTGGCCGGTCTCGACGACCGCCCCGCCCAGCGGCGGCAGGGTCACCAGGGCGGCCAGCAGGTAGACCGCCAGCGCCAGGGCCGGCAGCAGGATCGCGGCCCCGGCGGCGAGCAGAACGGGCCGGCGCCGCAG
>NZ_VRVD01000815.1:0-1803 GCF_008040015.1 Methylobacterium sp. WL18
GACCCCAAACGCGTGGCCGCCAGCCAGCGAAAACCCAAGCCGCGGTCTACCGAGCCCGCACGCCAGACCAACGCCCATGTCGCAACCGCCAGGGTTCTGGCAAATCAAACACCTTGAAAGGGCTGGGTCCCGGACCTTTTGAATGCGAGACTTTCGAGCCTCACCCCGCCCCGAACAGCGCCTTGGCCAGCCGCGAATGGTCCTCGCGCAGGCGACCCGTATCCACACCCAGCGGTTCACCGTCGATCACCCGCCAGCGGCCGGCCACCATCACCCGGTCGGCCCGGGTCGCGCCGCACAGGACCAGGGCGGCCAGCGGATCGTGGGCGCCGGAGAAGCGCAGCTCGTCCAGGGTGAACAGGGCGAGGTCGGCCTCCAGGCCCGGCGCGATCCGGCCGATATCGGAGCGTCCCAGGCAGGCGGCCGAACCCTGCGTGGCCCAGCGCAGGGCATCGAGATGGGTCACGGCCTCGGCCCCGTAGGTGAGCCGGCTCAGCATCAGCGCGTGCCGCACCCCCTCCATGAGGTTGGAGCTGTCGTTGGACGCCGAGCCGTCGACCCCGAGTCCCACGGGCGAGCCCGCCGCCTCCAGCTCGCAGGTGCGGCAGCGGCCCGAGGCCAGGGTCATGTTCGAGGTCGGGCAATGGCACACGCCGACCCCGGCCTTGCCGAGCCGGGCGACCTCGGCGTCATTGAAGTGGATGCCGTGGGCGAGCCAGACCCGGTCGGTCATCCAGCCGACCCGTTCCAGGTAGTCCACGGGCCGGCAGCCGAACATCGACAGGCAGTAGCCGTCCTCGTCCAGCGTCTCGCCGAGATGGGTGTGCAGGCGGCAGCCGTGCCGGGCGGCCAGCTCCGCGCTCTCGCGCATCAGCCGCTCGGTCACCGCGAAGGGCGAGCACGGCGCCAGGCCGATCTGCACCATCGCCCCGGGGGCGGGGTCGTGGAACAGGTTCAGAACCCGCTCGCAGTCCGAAAGAATCGTGTCGTCGTCCTGCGTCAGCGTCTTGGGGGGCAGGCCGCCCTCCCGGTCGGACAGGCTCATCGAGCCCCGGGTCACGGCGGCCCGGATCCCGAGGCTCCGGGCCTCCTCGACCTGGACGTCCACCGAATCCTCCAGCCCCTCCGGGAACAGGTAATGGTGGTCGCCCGCCGTGGTGCAGCCCGAGAGCAGCAATTCGGTATAGGCCACGCGGGTGGCGAGGCGGAACGCCTCCGGGGTGATCCGGCCCCAGACCGTGTAGAGCGCCTTCAGCCACGGGAAGAGCGGCTTGTTGATCGCCAGCGGGTGCGCCCGGGTGAGCGTCTGGAAGGCGTGGTGGTGGGTGTTGATCAGCCCCGGAACGACCACGTGGCGCGAGGCGTCGAAGGTCTCGTCCACCGGGGAGGCCGGCCGGGCGCCCGCCCCGACGATCTCGACGATCCGGCTGCCCTCCACCACGAGGCCGCCCCCGGCCCCCTGCGCCAGGATGGCCAGCGGATCGCGGATCCAGACCCGGCGGCCCGGTGCCTCGGCGTCGCGCATGCTGTTCCCCTCGGGTCCCGACCTCGCACCGGACCGGTATCGGACCCGGCGCGGCGGCCGGCAAGCCCCGGAAGGGTCCGGGGCGGCTGTCTCGCGGGCCGGCACCCCCGGGCTTGACGCTCCCGGGCGGCGCTGAGACATGTCAGCGGGACTGACCTTCTTATCTTACGGTCTGCTCGAAGTGACGGTCTACTCCAAGTGACGGCCTGCCCCCCGTGACGTCATCGGTCCAGCGCGACGGAATGCGCGTCTCCGGGCTCCCCGCCGCGGCGCCCCGT
>NZ_VRVD01000816.1:0-1791 GCF_008040015.1 Methylobacterium sp. WL18
GGGCCAGCACGCGCACGAGCTGGCCCGCCGCGACCGCCCGGGCGGCCACGAGGCTCGGGATATGGCCGATCCCGGCCCCTGCCAGGGTCAGGCGGTGGACGGTCGCGAAATCGCTGACCCGGATGGCCGGGCTCATGACGACCTGCTCGGACTGGCCGCGCCCATCGGTGAGGGGCAGGGCCCCCGAGCCCAGCCGCTCCTGGGAGAGGATCAGGTCGTGGCCGTGCAGCCCGGCCAGGTCGGCCGGCGCGGGACGGCGCAGCAGGTAGGCGGGCGCGGCGTAGAGGCCGACCGCCAGGGTCGCCAGGACGACGGCCCGGTAGCCGGTCTCCTCCGCGCCGCCCAGCCGCAGGGCGAGGTCGATCCGGTTGGCCGCCAGGTCGAGGCGGGCATCGGTGTTCAGCATCTCGACCGTGATCTGCGGATAGGCCGCCCGGAAGCTCGCGACGATCTCGGGCATCACCTCGATCCCGAAGTCGATGGAGGTGGTCATCCGCAGGTGCCCGGCCGGCACCGTCCGGGCGTCGCGGGCGGTCTCGGCGGCCTCGTCGAGCAGGGCCAGGCTCTCGTGGGCCTTGGCGTAGAACGCCAGGCCCTCCGCGGTGGGCGAGACCGCCCGGGAGGTTCGGGCCATCAGCCGGGTGCCGAGCGCCCGTTCCAGCCGGGAGAGGCGCCGGCTGACGCTGCCCTTGGTTTCCCGCAGGCTCGCGGCCGCGGCCGTGACGGTGCCGAGATCGACGACCGTGCAGAAGGCGCGCACGTCGTCGAGTCCGCCCTGGAAGGTTTCCGTTCTCGCAACCATGGGGTTCCGGATAGCAGGCTCAACCGCGGCCGTGAACGGGTCTACAGCGCTGCTGCGGCGCACCGAATCGCGCATGATCGTCACCTGTAGGAGACACCCTTGAAGTCGATTCTCGCCTCCGGCCTTCTGGCTTTCCTGATCGCCACCCCGGTCTTGGTCGCCACTCCGGTCCTGGCCCAGACCCCGCCGACCCGCGACCCGGCCCAGATCCAGGCCGGCGCCTACGCGGTCGATCCCAACCACACCCAGGTCGGCTGGCGGGTCTCCCATATGGGCTTCTCGAACTATGCCGGCGGCTTCTCGGACGTGTCCGGGACCCTCGACCTGCAGCCCAAGAACCCGGCGGCCGCGAAGCTGTCGATCAAGATCCCGGTCGCCTCGGTGACCACGACAAGCGCCAAGCTCACCGACGAGCTGAAGGGCGACCAGTGGCTCGACGCGGGCAAGTTCCCCGAGATGACTTTCGTGTCCACCAAGGTCACCCCCGAGGGGAAGGACAAGGCGAAGGTGGCCGGCAACCTCACGCTGCATGGCGTGACCAAGCCGGTGACGCTGGACGTCACCCTGGTCGGGGCCGGCGTGAACCCGCTGAGCAAGAAGGTCACGGTCGGCTTCGACGCCACCGGCACGCTCAAGCGCTCCGAGTTCGGGGTGAAGACCTACGTGCCGCTGATCGGCGACGACCTGCACCTGACCATCGCGGGCGCCTTCGAGCGGCAGGACTGACCCGGAACTCCGGGACGGGAGGATGGTCATGGCACCCGACTCAGCGGCGCGGCGCTACTCCGCGGTGGCCATCCTGCTGCACTGGGCGAGCGCGCTGGGCGTGCTCGCCCTGATCGGCATGGGCCTGACCATGACGCATGCCGGGCTGGCGCCGATGCGCCTGTTCCCGCTCTACCAGTGGCACAAGTCGGTCGGGATCACCGTGCTGGTCCTGACCGGCCTGCGCCTGGCCTGGCGGCTGGCCCACCGGCCGCCGCCGCACC
>NZ_VRVD01000817.1:0-1783 GCF_008040015.1 Methylobacterium sp. WL18
CGCCAGGGCCTCGGCGAGCGCCCGCTCGGCCGGCTCGCCGGACGCCGCAAGCGCGGAATCGGGCGCGGCATCGTAGGCGCGGCCGTCCTTCTTCTCCTCGATCCGCAGGATGTTCGAGGCGCGCTTGACCCCGGCGAGCAGGTTTTTTCCATCGTCCGTGTCGAGGAATTTTTGGAGCGCCTCAACCCGGCGCACCACCATCAGCAGGTCGTCCTGGCCGGGCAGCGCGAAGACCGCGTCGATCAGGTCGTGCCGGGCGCCCTGGTCGCGTAGGTAGACTTTGAGGCGGTCTGCGAAGAAGACGAGAAGATCTTTCGCGTTACGCTCGCAGACGCTCTTCTTTACCGTTCGCGTCGTACGTCCTGACGTCGGATCCCGGACTTCATCATAGGCCTCCGGCGTATCAGTCAGGGCCTGGACATGAGCCGTCTGCTCGGCGGCCTGAGCCCGTAGATCGAGGCGCATCTCGTTGGCGAGCAGCAACCGAATCACCCCCAGCGCCGCTCGCCGCAGCGCATACGGGTCCTTGCTCCCGGTCGGCTTCTCGTCGATCGCCCAGAAGCCCACTAGCGTGTCGAGCTTGTCGGCCAGCGCCACCGCGATCGAGACCGGGTCGCTCGGCACCCGGTCGGAGGGGCCGACCGGCTTGTAATGTTCCTCGATGGCCGCGCAGACGCTTCCGTGCTCGCCCTGGAGCGCCGCGTATTTGCGCCCCATCAGCCCCTGCAACTCCGGGAACTCGCCGACCATCTCGGTGACGAGATCGGCCTTGGCGAGGCGCGCCGCGCGTTCGGCCAGGGCCGGATCGGCCCCGACCAGGGGCGCCAGCTCCTGCGCCAGGGCGGCGATGCGGGCGATCCGCTCACCCTGGGTGCCGAGTTTTTCGTGGAAGACGATGCTGTCGAGCTTGGGCAGACGGTTTTCCAGGCGGATCGCCTTGTCGGTCTCCCAGAAGAACTTCGCGTCCGACAGGCGCGCCCGCACCACCCGCTCGTTGCCGGCGGTGATCGCCTGGCCGCCGTCAGACGCCACAAGATTCGAGACCAGGATGAAGGCGGGGGCCAGATCCTCCGAGCCGCCCGCCGCGTGCCCCTTGCGCAGGACGAAGCACTTCTGGTTCGCCCGGATGGTCGCCCGGATCGCCTCGGCCGGGATGTCGAGGAAGGCCGCGTCGAAGGAGCCCATGAGCACCACCGGCCATTCCACCAAGCCGGCCACCTCCTCCAGCAGGCCCTCGTCCTCCACGAGGTCGAGGCCGCGCGCGAAGGCGAGGTCGCGGGCGTCGTGCAGGATCACGTCCTTGCGCCGGTCGGCGTCGAGGATGACCTTCGCGCGCTCCAGGGCCTGGATGTAGTCGTCGAACCGGCGGACCTCGATCGGGCCCGGCGCCAGGAAGCGGTGGCCGTAGGTGACGGTCCCGGCCGCGATGCCGCCGACCGCGAATGGCACCACCTCGGGGGTCTCGGTCTCCGGCCCGAAGGTCGCGACGATCGTTTGCAGCGGCCGCACCCAGCGCAGGGCGCCGGGCTGGGCCGAGGCCGCGCCCCAGCGCATCGCCTTCGGCCAGGGAAAACCTTTGATGATTTCGGGCAGGAGTTCGGCCAGCACATCCAGGGTTTCGCGGCCGGGCCGCTCGATCACCGCAAGATAGAACTCGCCCTTCTTCGGATCAGTGATTCTTTGGGCCTCATCCAGGCTCGCCAAGCCGGCGCCCTTCAAGAACCCCTGGATGGCGGCCTCGGGGGCACCGACCCGCGGGCCGCGGCGCTCCTCGCGCACGGCC
>NZ_VRVD01000818.1:0-1782 GCF_008040015.1 Methylobacterium sp. WL18
GGACGGGACCTGGCCGGCGGACGGCGCCGCGCCCTACGCGATGGATTGGGGCCGCCGTCCGCACCCGGCCGGGACGATGCCGGATCTTGGGGCACGTCTCGCGGATTTCACGCTGGAGCACCCGGATCCGGACGCGACGGCGGCCCGGTTGGCGGGGCTCGGCCTCATCGATCCGCCGCGGATCGTCCCCGGCCCGCTCCCGCGCTACACCGCCCGGATCACGACGCCGTCCGGCCCGCGCACGCTGACCTGAGGACGGGCCCTCCCGGCCGGCCTGATCGGGTGGATGACCGGCGAGGAGGGCCTGGCCGCGACTCGCGAGCCCCGGCGCAGGAAACCTAGCAGCCCCCCATCGCGCCGCGGTGACGGGAAAGCCCCGTTCTGCACAGGAATCGCCGCACGGGGACCGGGTGCCACCGCTCAGGTGTGCGCGAAGATGTCGGTCTCCGGCCAGCCGTCCAGGTCGAGCCGGGCGCGGGTCGGCAGGAAGGCGAAGCAGGCGGCGGCGAGATCGGTGCGGCCCTCACGGGCCAGCATGGCGTCGAGCCGCTCCCGGGCGGCGTGGAGATGGAGCACGTCCGAGGCCGCGTAATCCTGCTGGGCCTGCGTCAGGGTCTCGGCGCCCCAATCGGAGGATTGCTGCTGCTTGGAGAGATCGACGCCCACCAGCTCGCGGACCACGTCCTTGAGCCCGTGGCGGTCGGTGTAGGTGCGGGCGAGCTTCGAGGCGATCTTGGTGCAGTAGGCCGGCTCCGGCATCACGCCGAACGCCTTGAACAGCACCGCCACGTCGAACCGGGCGAAGTGGAAGATCTTCAGGACTCCGGGATCCGCTAGGACGCGCTTGAGCACCACCGGTTCCGGCCCGTCCTGCGGGATCTGGACCACATCCGCCGTGCCGTCGCCGGTGGAGATCTGGACCACGCAGAGCCGGTCCCGGTGCGGGTTGAGGCCGAGCGTCTCGGTGTCGATGGCCACCGCCCGGCCCGCTTCGTAATCGGCGGGCAGGTCGCCACGGTGGAGGCGTACGATCGGGCTCGGCATTTTTTTGGGACCTTGAGGGTGTTGCGCCGGTACCATCGGCGCCAAGTGCCGGCAAGCTGCCGGCGCGGCACGCGGAGAGGCGAATGACGACAGCAGCCGAGGTGATCGCGACCCTGGGCCTCAAACCCCATCCGGAGGGCGGGCATTACCGCGAGACCTTCCGCGATCCGCGCATGGTGGACGGCCGCTCGGTCGGCACCGCGATCTATTTTTTGCTCGACATCGGCGAGGCCTCGGCCTGGCACCGCGTGGACGCCACCGAGATCTGGCACTGGCATGCCGGCGCGCCGCTGGTGATCACCACGAGCCCGAACGGCCACGACGCCACCGCCCAGCATCTCGGACCCGACCTCGCCGCCGGGCAGCGCCCGCAATGCGTGGTGCCGGCCGGCCATTGGCAGACCGCCACCAGCCTCGGCGCCTGGACACTGGTGGGCTGCACGGTCTCACCGGGCTTCGACTTCTCCGGCTTCGAGATGGCCCCGCCCGACTGGCGGCCGACGCCGAGGGGCTAGCGTCCGGGCGCGACCGGCACCGGGAAGGTGGTCATGGCGGCAAGCATTTCGGGCGAGACAGCGCTGCGGGCGCACGGGATGGACCATCGGTTGGACCAGGGCGATCGCTTGAAGGGGATCAGGCGGTCTGAGTGACGATGGCTCTGAGGTAGTCGTGGTTCCAAGCGGCGGCTTTTCTGCGGGTCTTGAGGCTGTCCGTGTCGGATGCGGTGCGGATGAGGTT
>NZ_VRVD01000819.1:0-1771 GCF_008040015.1 Methylobacterium sp. WL18
GGGTGGCCGTCTACGGCCAGGGGCTGGCCGAGGCGCTGGTGCCGGCCCTGGCGCATGGGCGCGAGATCGCCGTCCTGGCGCTGCTCGGGCTGGCCGGGGCCGTCGTCTACGGCGGCCTGCTGGCGGGGCTGCTGCACCTGTTCGGCCTGCGCCTGCGCCGGGCCTGAGCGCGTCCGTTCCATCGAGCCGGGCTCGCCGCCGCGCCCGCGATTCCCACATCGTCCCTGAGCGCCATTGAGGAACGCCATGACCAAGGACCTGCTCGCGGGCGTGAAGGCCGTCCTGTTCGACGCCTACGGCACGCTGTTCGACGTGAGCGCCGCGGTCCAGCGCTACGCCGACGCGGTCGGGCCGGATGCCGAGCACCTCTCCGAGGTCTGGCGCAACAAGCAGCTCGAATACAGCTGGACGCTGTCTCTGATGGGCCGCTACGCCGCCTTCTGGGACCTCACGGTCCGCGCCCTCGACTACGCGCTGGCGGTCCATCCGGGGGTGGATCCCGGATTGCGCGAGAAGCTCCTCGACGCCTACCGGGACCTCGACGCCTACCCCGAGGTGCCGGGCGTGCTGGCGGCCTTGCGCAAGCGCGGCCTCCGCACGGCGGTCCTGACCAACGGCAACGCCGCGATGGTCGACCGCGCCGTGGCCTCGGCGGGGCTCGCCGACCATCTCGACGCGGTGCTCTCGGTGGACGACGCGCAGGTGTTCAAGACCCACCCGGACGCCTACCGGATCGCGCTGGTCCGGCTCGCGGTCGGGGAGGCGGACGTGCTGTTCTGCTCGTCCAACCGCTGGGATGTGGCGGGCGCCAACGCGTTCGGGTTCCGGACCGCCTGGGTCAACCGCCGGGGCCTGCCCGACGAGTACGCGGATCTCGCGCCCACGGGCGTGATCGGGTCGCTCGACGGGCTGCTCTGAGGACCGGCCCGGGGCGCGATGCCGCGCCTTGGTCTGTTGCGTCTTGGACTAAAGTCGAGCTTGCAACGTGCCGGCCGCGCACTCGGTTCGCCCCTGACTCGGACGCCAGCCTTGTGAGCGTCGAGCGCGAGGGAACGTCTGATGAAGCGTATCGTGTTGGCAGCCGCGTGCTGCGTCGGCGTCATGGGCCCGGCCTGGGCCCTGGACGTGACCAAGTCGGTCGACGTCGCCGCGTCGCCCGAGGCGGTCTGGAAGACCATCGGCGGGTTCTGCGGGATCGGCGACTGGCATCCCGTGATCGAGAAGTGCGTCCCGTCCAAGAAGGGCGACAAGGATGTCCGCACCCTCAGCCTGAAGGGCGGCGGGACCATCGTCGAGGAGCAGGAATCCCGCGACGACGCGAAGATGGCCTACACCTACACGATCCTGGAAGGCCCGCTGCCCGTCACGGACTATCATTCGACGCTCCGGGTCGCGAAGGCCGGCAGCGGCTCCAAGGTGACCTGGACGGGCACCTTCAAGGCCAAGGGCGCCCCCGATCCCAAGGCGCAGGAGGCCATCGCGGGCGTGTACGAGGCCGGGCTGAAGGGCATCGCCGCCAAGGCGAAGTGACGGTGCAGTGACGTTTCGGCGGCAGCGGGCGGAGGCGCTCCGCTGCCATCGCCCGGCCCGCCGGCGCCACAACGGGCACGCGATCGAATTGCGCAGCTTCGGAGATTTTTAATCGTCCCGGTGTTGGATCATCCGCAACACGAACGGGAGACTTAGCGCGTGGCCACGAACGGTTCCTTCACGACGATCCGCGCCGGGGCCGCAGCCCTCGCCGCTGCCCTGGTGCTCGGGGCCGTCGCCC
>NZ_VRVD01000081.1:0-12247 GCF_008040015.1 Methylobacterium sp. WL18
GAGCGGCCCGGCCAGGCGCTCGGCCAGCAGGCGGGCGCCGTTGGCGGTGACGGTCCGGTCGATCGTGTCGAGCAGGCTGCCGGTACGCTCGCCCGAAAGCGTGCGGGTGAGCTCCAGGTTGGCGCGGGTGGCGGCGTCGATGGCGAGCGTCGACCCGGCCTCCTCGCGGCTCGGCACCGAGAGGGGCGCCCGGGCGGCGAGTTGCGTGCGAGCGATGTACAGAAGACCGGTCCCGGCGGCCTGGATCTCGGCCCGGGTGAAGCTGCCGAAGCCGTCCAGGGTCGAGACGCCATATTGCTCGCGCACCCGTCGCTCGGCCGCGGCGGGCTCCAGTTCCGCCTGGGCCAGGGGGACGATCGCGGCCCGGCTCTCCTGCCAGATCCGCGCCAGCGCCTGATCCGCGTAGATCGCCTCCGACAGGACGATCTCCCGGGGATCGTGTCGGGCGATGGCGCCGGCGAGATCGCCACCCGAGACCTCGCTCAGGGAGAAGCGGCCGGTGGAGATGTCGATGGCGGCGATGCCGTACGCCGTGGCCCCCTCCCCGGTCTTGCGTCGGCCGATCGCCAGCAGGAGGTTGGCGCTGGCCGGATCGAGCAGGCGATCCTCCGTGATCGTGCCCGGCGTGACGAGGCGGACCACCTCGCGTCGCACCACCGATTTCGGGCCGCGCCGCTTGGCTTCGGCGGGATCTTCGGTCTGCTCGCAGACCGCGACCCGGTTGCCCAGCGCGATCAGGCGGCTGAGGTAGTCGTCGGCGCGGTCGACCGGCACGCCGCACATCGGGATCTCGGCGCCACCGTGCCGGCCTCGCTTGGTCAGCACGATCCCGAGGGCCCGCGAGGCGATTTCGGCGTCGCCGAAGAACAGCTCGTAGAAATCCCCCATCCGGTAGAACAGGAGGCAGTCGGGGTTGGCCGCCTTGATCTCGATGTACTGCGCCATCATCGGCGTAGCGCCGGCCGGATCGAGGCTGGCGGCAGGCGGCGTGTCGGGGAGGCGGACGGCGGTACGAGCCATGGCGCCTCTTAGCAGAGTGCGTCTGCCGAATCAGGCCGTCCCGGGCGATGCGCCTGGGGAGAAGCCATCATCGCCGTGGATGCCGTCGCGCGGAACAAAAAACCCGGCGCTTCACGCGCCGGGCGGTGGTTCGGGTTGCGTGGACTAACTCAGTAGCGCGGGCCGTTCGTGGTGCCGCCCAGGTTCTGCTGATAGCCACGCATGGCCGGGTTCTTCGCGTTCGGATTACCGTGGCGCATCGTGTTCATGCGGCGCATCCGGCGATGGTGGCGCGTGGTGTGATGACGATGCATCCGGTGATGATGCATCGCGACGGTGTCGATCATGTCATGCCCGGCCAAGCCCGATTGCGGCATAGCGGGGGCGGCCTGCACGGCCGCCGTCCCCGCGACCAGGCCGCCGAGGACCAAGCTGGCAGTCAGCAGTGAACGAAAAGACATTTGTAAAATACTCCATCCGACTTCAAGAAGGCACTGCACAATGTTTCGCGCCTCGGGAGGTTCCCGAGTCTCATCCATAAAAAGTTGTGTGCAAACCAGGCAAAGATCGGATTAACCCGACATCCAGTCCGTGTCGGGGAGAGTATCGACTTTAAGAGATGATGAAATTACGCAGCTACAACTTCTAAGACGGAAGCATCGCTCAACCGAAGGGGTCGCGCACCGAGATTAGGCGTCGCAGGCACGATACCGCATCGGACGCATGGTTACCTGGCGAGTTGCCGTCAGCACACGGTCGTACCGGACAACGAGCGGGTTCGCCCCGGCGACCGTTCAAGCGAGAAACTGGCGCAACGCGGTGTTGACGGCCGCGGGCTCTTCGTGGGCGAGCCAGTGCGTGGCATTCGGGAACCACGCGATCCGCCCGTCCTCGCAGAGATCCAGGCTCGCCTCCGCGAGGCCGGATTGCATGGCGGTGTCCTGTTTTCCCCAGAGGATCAGGGTCGGCACGCGGACCCGCGGCGGCGCCGTCCGCGGCAACTGCGCCAGGGCACGGTACCAGTTCAGCATGGCGGTCATCGCGCCCGGTTGCAGCCAGGCCTCGACATAGCGATCGAGGTCCGGAGGCGCGAAGGCCCCGGGCCGGCTCGTGCGGGTCAGCGCCCGCCGCAGGGCCCGGCACCGATCCGCCGTCAGCAGCCGCTCGGGCAGCACCGGGATCTGGAACAGGCCGACATAGGAACTGCGCAGCCACTGACCCGGGTGACGACGGATGTACGACCCGACGATGCCCGGATGCGGCGCGTTGAGGATCGCGAGCCGGTCGATCCGGTCGGGATACTGGCTTGCGACCCACCAGGCGACCAGCCCGCCCCAATCGTGGCCGACGAGGCGGATCGTCCGGAAGCCGCAGGCGTCGGCCAGGGCGATCACGTCACCGGCCAGCCGATCGAGGTGGTAGGCGGCGATGCCGTGCGGCTTGTCGCTCAGGCCGTAGCCGCGCTGATCGGGCACGACGAGCCGCAACCCGGCCTCTGAGAGCGCTCCAATCTGATGGCGCCAGCCGTACCAGAACTCGGGGAACCCGTGCAGAAGGATGGTCGGCGGACCCCCCTGCGGGCCGGCCTCGGCCACGTTCAGGGTCACCTGCGGCAGGTCGATCCTGCGCAACGCAACGCCCACCACCTCGCTCATACGATCCCGTGCTCCGTCATGTCCGACGGCTCACGCGGCGTGTTGGCCGCGCATCCGTCCCGTCAGAAGCCGAGGGCGGAACAGGCGCCCGCCTCGGTCGCCAACTGATCCCTGAGCCGATCCGGAGATGTCCGCGTCCAGAGACAGAGCAGGACGAAGGCGGCACCGTGCAGCAAGGATCCCGAGGCGGGGACATAGGGTGAGCCGTCGCCATCCCGTAGGCTTGGCGCGCGCTCGGTATCGGCCCGATTGCGGGGTGTTGCAGAATGGGTGGTCATTGTCTTCAAGCCCAGAGCGTCTTCGTCTCAGGGAAGATCGTGGGCGGGGGCATCTGGTTACCCCCTGCCCGTCGCCAGGGTGCGCTGGCACACGCGCGACCACCCTGCCCGATCCGGCGATCGGTCAGCGCATCGGATCGAGCCACTGCGCCAGGTGTCCGGCCTCGATGTTCGCGCGGGTGTCCCGGTAACCGAGTTCGGCGGATTCCCGGAAGCTCGACCATGCGCGCAGGTCGATGCCGGCGAGCGGCGGCCTGAGCAGGGCCGTGGCATGGGCCGCCGCCATCATGGTCTGCGCGTCGCTCGACACGGTGGCCGCCCGCAGCAGGAGCGGCGCCAGGCTCGGCATCGCCGCCGGCGAGCCGATCAGCCGGCGCAGGAGCCGGCCGCGCCAGCCCCGGATGGGCATGTCCTGGAACGCGCGGTCGCTGCCGACATCGACGGCCAGGACCGGGCCGCGCTCCAGTTCGGCGGCGACGTCCGCGGGCACGTTGTTCATCATGCCCCCGTCGACCAGCACGCCCGCGTCGCACAGCACCGGGGGCAGCAGCCCCGGGATCGCGATGCTCGCCCGCAGCGCCTTGGGCAGGTCGCCGGCGCGGTGGATCATCGCCCGCCCGGTCGTCAGGTTCGACGACACGCAGAAGAACGGCAGCCACAGGTCCTCGATCCGCGCGCCGCCGTAGCGCTCGGCGAGACCCGCATCGACCTTGGCGCCCCGGGTCAGGGCGTGGATGGGCAGCGTGTAATCGTTGATCAGACTGCGGCCGGCGAACGAGGCCTGCGTCTGCGCCTCGATCTCGGCGAGGCTCCACCCCATGGCGAGGCTGGCGGCGATGATCGCCCCCATGCTGGTCCCGCCCACGAAGTCCGGCAGGCAGCCGGCCTCGTCCAGGGCCCGGAGCACGCCGAGATGGGCGAAGGCGCGCGCGCCGCCGCCGCCGAGCACCAGTCCCCGCCCGACCCCGCTGGCCAGCCGCGCCAGCCGCCGGATATCGTGGTTCCGGCCGGGGCGGACCTGCACCCGCATCGCGACCGGCAGGCCGGCGACGTCCGGGTGCAAGGCCTTCGGGCGCGATGCCTCGGGATCCTGGCGCACCACCAGGTCCATGCGGATCCAGTCCGACCGCATCCGTTCCAGATAGGCGGTCACGCCAGGGCGCGGCGGCGCGCCGGGCTCGGCGAGCAACAGAACATGGTCGCCGAGGCGCTGGCTCAGCCGCGACCACGCGTCGCCGATGTCCCGTGCGACGAAGACCGTCCGCGCATGCCGGGCCTCGAAGGCGTGCACCCATGCCTCGTCGGCCCCATCCGGCAACCGGCTCAGGCAAGCGGTCTCCCCCGGCAGGATCGCATCGAGGGCGGCGGCGAAGTCGTGGGCGAGCGGTTCCGGATCCGGGCCGTCCGTCACCGCCAGCACCACGAAGGTGCGCGGCGCGTGATGCACCGAATGGCCCTCGTAGAGCGTGCGCAGGCGCTCGGCGAGCATGCGGGCGAAGTAGAGGAGCGTGTGCGGATGCTCCGTGATCACGGTCTCGAAGGCGGCGCGGGTCAGGCACAGGAACTGCGAATCTCGCAGCGCCATCACGGTGGCCGCACGCGGCGCCTCGGACAGGAGCGCCATCTCGCCGAAGGTCTCGGGCGGGCGCAGCCGGGCGATCCGGGTGAAGATCCCGTGGCGGTCGCGGGTCGAGACGCCGACCGCGCCGGAAACCAGGGTATAGAGTGCGTCGCCGGCATCGCCCTGCCCGAACAGGGTCCGGCCGGCCGGCACCGCCATCGAGACCATGCGGGCCCGGACGGCCGAGACCGCCGCCGCGTCGAGGCCGGCCAGGAACGGGATCTCGGGTGCGCTCATCCCTGCTCCGTCGCGGCTGCGTTCGCACCCGCTTCCCGATAAGCCCGCATCCCGCCGCTCCCGATCCCGCGTCCCGCCACGATCCACCATAGCGTGTTGCCGGTCGCTACGGTCCCCATGCAACTGAAACGGATCGCCCTTCGCGCCGCCGCGGCGGTCCGGTACAGCCAGGGCAACGTCATGGAACAGGGAGGCGGCGATGTCGGTGGCTGGTCGGATCGCGATCGTGACCGGAGCGGGGACGGGGGTCGGCAAGGCTTCGGCCCTGGCGCTCGCCGGATCCGGGTGGACCGTCGTGCTCTCCGGGCGGCGGCAGGCGCCGCTCGACGAAGTCGCGGCGCAGATCGAGCCCGGCCGCGCCCTCGTGGTGCCCACCGATGTGACCGACCCGGATTCGATCGCCAACCTGTTCGCGCAGACCAAGGACCGGTTCGGCCGTCTCGACCTGCTGTTCAACAATGCCGGGATCGGTGCGCCGGCGGTGCCGCTGGAGGATCTGCCGCTCGAGACCTGGCGCCAGGTGATCGACACCAACCTCACGGCGTTGTTCCTGTGCACCCAGCACGCTTTCCGGATCATGCGCGACCAGGATCCCCGGGGCGGCCGGATCATCAACAACGGCTCGATCTCGGCCCATGCCCCGCGGCCGAACTCGATCGCCTACACGGCGACGAAGCACGCCGTCACCGGCCTGACCAAGGCGACCTCGCTGGACGGCCGCGCCTACGACATCGCCTGCGGCCAGATCGATATCGGCAACGCCGACACCCCGATGGGCGGCAAGATGAAGGCCGGCGTCGCGCAGGCCGACGGCTCCACGCGGCCTGAGGCGGTGATGGACCCTGACCATGTCGGCGACGCGGTGCTGATGATGGCGAACCTCCCCCTGGAGGCGAACGTCCAGTTCATGACCGTGATGGCGACTAAGATGCCGTTCGTCGGCCGCGGCTGAAGTCCCGGGCCGGCGCCCGACGGCCCGGCCCGACCCGCACGGCACAACCGCCTCCGACAGCATCCACGCTTTTTCCGCGTGCTCGGCGCGGCGACGATTGACGCCCGGATTTATAACTCATACAAATCGCTCAACAAAAACGGCCGGGGTGCGAACTCGGCCGCGCGCGGGGCGAGGGCCCTCGTAAGCCGTGCGCTGCGATCGTCAGCTCTGTCGCCGGACGATCGAACCGGCAGTGCCGGCGTGGAAGACTAACGATCGTCCCGCAGCTCCGGGATCGGGTCGCCAAGGACGTCCTTGCGTAGAACCGGCCGTATCGCTCCGGTCTGTCGATGACGTCCACCAATCAAGAAAAGCATTCGCACACTGCGACGGGTGCCGATTCGGCGCGCGGGACGACGATACGACCGGGGGGACTTGATGATCACCAAGCAGTCATTCTTGCGGCTTGCGCTCGCCGCCACGCTGCTGGCCGGCGTCGCCGTGCCGGAGGCGCTCGCCGCCAGCGGCGACCTGATCGGCGTCGCCATGCCGACCAAGTCGTCCCAGCGCTGGATCGACGACGGCAACAACATCGTGAAGCAGCTGTCCGCCAAGGGCTACAAGCCGGACCTGCAATACGCCGACGACGACATCCCGAATCAGCTCGCCCAGATCGAGAACATGCTCACCAAGGGGGCGAAGGTCCTGGTGGTCGCATCCATCGACGGGACGACGCTCAGCGATGTGCTGTCGAAGGCCAAGGAGGCCGGCGTCAAGGTCATCGCCTACGACCGCTTGATCAAGGGAACCCCGAACGTCGACTTCTACGCCACCTTCGACAACTTCCAGGTGGGCGTGCAGCAGGCCAACTCGATCGTCGACGCGCTCGGGCTCAAGGACGGCAAGGGGCCGTTCAACATCGAGCTGTTCGGCGGCTCGCCGGACGACAACAACGCCTACTTCTTCTACGACGGCGCCCTGTCGGTGCTGAAGCCGTATCTCGACGCGAAGAAGCTGGTCGTGCGCTCCGGCCAGGCTGGAATGGACAAGGTCTCGACCCTGCGCTGGGACCCGGCCACCGCGCAGGCGCGCATGGATAACCTGCTCTCGGCCTATTACGGCAGCGCCAAGCTCGACGCGGTCCTGTCGCCCTACGACGGCATCTCGATCGGCATCATCTCGTCGCTCAAGGGCGTCGGCTACGGCTCCGGCAGCCTGAAGATGCCGGTGGTCAGCGGCCAGGATGCCGAACTGCAATCGGTCAAGTCCATCATCGCCGGCGAGCAATACTCGACCGTGTTCAAGGATACGCGTGACCTGGCCAAGGTGACGGTGGCGATGATCGACGCCATCGAGAACGGCCGGCAGCCGGAGGTGAACGACACCAAGACCTACAACAACGGCAAGAAGATCGTCCCGTCCTTCCTGCTGAAACCGGTCGTCGTCACCAAGGACAACTGGAAGCCGGCCCTGGTGGACACGGGCTACTACACGCTCGACCAGCTGAAGTAACTGCGACGGGGCCCCGTTCCGGTCCCGATCGATCCTGGCCGATGCCGGCACCCCGGCATCGGCTGCCGATATCTGAACGACGAGCCGGAATTGGTCGCATGCAGCCCGTCCTCGAAATGCGAGGGATTACGAAGACATTTCCCGGCGTCAAGGCGCTCTCCGACGTCAACCTGACGATCCGGCCCGCCGAGATTCATGCCCTGGTCGGTGAGAACGGTGCCGGCAAGTCGACGCTCATGAAGGTCCTGAGCGGGGTCTACCCGCACGGAACCTACGAGGGCGAGATCCATTACGAGGGCCGCCTCAGCGCGTTTCGGGACATCTCGGACAGCGAGCGCGTCGGGATCGTCATCATCCATCAGGAACTCGCGCTGGTTCCGTTCCTGTCGATCGCCGAGAACATCTTCCTGGGCAACGAGCCGGCCCGGTTCGGAATCATCGACCGGGACCGGATGTTCACCCGGGCGGTCGAACTCCTGAGGACGGTGGGGCTGGAGGAGAACCCCGATACGCTGGTCACCCATCTCGGGGTCGGCAAGCAGCAGCTGGTGGAGATCGCCAAGGCGCTCTCGAAGAAGGTCAAGCTGCTCATCCTCGACGAGCCGACCGCGAGCCTGAGCGAGAAGGACAGCGACGCGCTGCTGCGCCTGCTGGTCAGCTTCCGGGAGCAGGGCATCGCGTCGATCCTGATCTCCCACAAGCTCAATGAGATCTCCAAGGTCGCCGACCGGATCACCGTTCTGCGCGACGGCACCACGGTCGAGACGCTGGATTGTCGCGACGGCACCGTCGACGAGGACCGGATCATCCGGGGCATGGTCGGCCGCGAGATGGCGAACCGGTATCCGGCCCGCGAGCCGCGGCTCGGCGACGTGATGCTGGAGGTGCGCGACTGGACGGTGCACCACGCCGTCCACGCCGACCGGGCCGTGGTGCGCAACGTCAACCTCACCGTCCGCAAGGGCGAGATCGTCGGGATCGCCGGGCTGATGGGCTCGGGCCGCACCGAACTCGCCATGAGCCTGTTCGGCCGCGCCTACGGCCAGGGCATCTCGGGCCGCGTCCGGATCGAGGGCCGGGACGTCGACGTCTCGACCATCGGCAAGGCGATCGCGGCCGGCATCGCCTACGTCACCGAGGACCGCAAGCAGCTCGGCCTCGTGCTCGACGAGACCATCACCAAGAACACGACGCTGGCGAACCTGCCGGGCGTGTCCACGGCCTCAGTGATCGACGAGGACAGGGAACGCGGCGTCGCCACAGATTACCGCACCAAGATGCGGATCCGCTCCTTCGGGGTCGCGCAGCAGACCGTGAACCTGTCCGGCGGCAACCAGCAGAAGGTCGTGCTGAGCAAGTGGCTGTTCACGCACCCCAAGGTGCTGATCCTGGACAAGCCGACACGGGGCATCGACGTTGGCGCCAAGTACGAAATCTACGCGATCATCAACGAGTTGGCCGAGGGCGGCCGGGGCGTGCTGATGATCTCGTCGGAGATGCCGGAGCTGCTCGGCATGTGCGACCGCATCTACGTGATGAACGAGGGGCGTTTCGTGGGCGAGTTCCAGCGCTCGGAGGCGAGCCAGGAGGCGATCATGCGCGCGATCATGCGCTCGAAGGAAGTGAACGGATGACCGAGACCTCTGCGGCCAAGACGATGCCCCCCGGTCCCGATTCCGTCCCGGACGCCAAGCCCGCTCCCGACGCGCGCGCCAAGCGCGGCTTCCTGGGAACCTCGCAGTTCCGGGATTACGGGCTGGTGATCGCCCTGCTGCTGATCACGCTGTTCTTCGAGTACACGACGAACGGCGTGCTGTTCCAGCCGCTCAACCTGACCAACCTGATCCTGCAGAACAGCTACGTCGTCGTGATGGCGCTGGGCATGCTGCTGGTCATCGTGGCCGGCCATATCGACCTGTCGATCGGCTCGATCGTCGGCTTCGTCGGCGCCCTGGCGGCCCTGCTCATGGTCCATTACGGCATCGACCCCTTCACCGCGACCATCGTGTGCCTCGCGGTCGGCGCCGCCATCGGCGGCCTCCAGGGCGCGTTCGTGGCGTATCTCGGGATCCCGAGCTTCATCGTCACCCTCGCCGGCATGCTGGTGTTCCGCGGTCTGACGCTCGCACTGTTGCAGGGCGCCTCGATCGGGCCGTTCCCGGAGGTGTTCCAGCTCCTCGCCAAGGGTTTCCTGGTCAACTTCGCCGGGCCCTGGACCGCCATGCTGATGGGGCTCGTGCTCGCGCTCCTCCTGCTCGGCATGAACTGGCAGCGCCGCGCCGTGCAGGTCCGCCACGGCAGCCAGCCCGACAGCCTCGCCTCGTTCATCGCCCGCAACGGCATCGTCACCGCGGTGATCCTGGCCTTCGCGTACCAGATGAGTTCGTATCGCGGCCTGCCGAACGTGTTGCTCGTCATGTTCGTGCTGGTGATGATCTACCGCTTCGTCACCACCCGCACGACGATCGGGCGGCGCATCTATGCGTTGGGCGGGAACATCAAGGCCGCGCGCCTGTCCGGCATCAAGACCGAGCGGCTGACCTTCCTGACCTTCGCCAACATGGGCGCGCTGGCCGGGCTCGCCGGCATGATCTTCGCCGCGCGCCTCAACACCGCGACCCCGAAGGCCGGCGTCGGGTTCGAACTCGACGTGATCGCGGCCTGCTTCATCGGCGGCGCTTCGGCGGCCGGCGGCATCGGCAAGGTCTCGGGGGTCGTCATCGGGGCGTTCATCATCGGCGTGATGAACAACGGCATGTCGATCCTCGGGATCGGCATCGACTACCAGCAGGTCATCAAGGGTATCGTGCTGCTCGCAGCGGTCTGCCTCGACGTCTACAACAAGAAGAACCGGGCTTGACGCCAGCAGACGGCCGGTCCATCGCCGCCGATCTACGAGGTCGGTTGGGGCTGCCGGTCGTCTCTGCGCTGCCGTTGGCTTCCCAACTCGGGGAGTTCGGAGGCGGGCTGCACGATGTTCGTCATGAGCAGCCGATGCGGCTGCGGACCCGGTAGAAGCGGAATCGGCCGTGCCTCGGGCGCCGGCGGTGGCGGGACAGGTGCCCGATGCTTCGGCGTCTTCGGTGCCGGCATCGCCGAGAAGCCGACACACAGCACCAGGCACGACAGGCCGGTCATGACGTCCTCCACGGACGGATCCGGCTGGGTCATCATGTAACCGAGCCCGCCGAGCCCCGAACCGGCGGCCAGAATGCGGGATAAGGACGGATAGGCGGGCATGCCCGACACTTGGGGCTGCACCCTTGCGGGCCGGTCAAACCGATTCGCTCAATTGACGCAAATTCGGCCCTGCCCTGGGCCTATGTCCTGCGCCGATCCGCTCAGGTCTTGCGCGCGACCGTGAAGCGGGCGGCGTCCCGCAGGGTCCGGGCGCCCTCGCCCCAGAGCGCCACGGCATCCTCGCAGACGCCGACCAGGCGGTCGCACTCCGCCCGGGCGCCGTCGAGGCCCAGCCGATCCACCAGGGTCGCCTTGCCGGCATCCTTGTCCTTGCCGGTCGCCTTGCCCATCGCCTCGGGTGAGGCTTCCCGGTCGAGGATGTCGTCGGCGATCTGGAATGCCTGGCCCAGAGCCAGACCGTAGCGCAGGAGCGCCGACCGTTGTGCTTCGTCGGCTCCACCGACGATCGCGCCGGCTTCCACCGAGAAGGCCAGGATCGCGCCGGTCTTCATCGCCTGCATCCGCAGGGTGTCGTCCACGTCCATGTTGGCGGCGCCGAAGCGCCCTTCGGCGGTGAGGTCGAGGAGCTGGCCGCCGACCATCCCGCCGAGGCCGGAGGCGCGGGCGAGCCCGAGCACGAGGTCGGCGCGGATCCGCGCATCCGGCTGCCAGGTCGGGTCGGCGACGATCTCGAAGGCGAGCGTCTGCAGCGCGTCGCCCACTAGGATGGCGGTCGCCTCGTCGTAGGCCTTGTGCACCGTCGGCTTGCCGCGGCGCATGTCGTCGTCGTCCATGGCCGGAAGGTCGTCGTGCACGAGGCTGTAGCAATGCACCAGCTCGACCCCGGCGCCGGCCGCGAGGGCCGCGGCCTCCGAACCGCCGAGCATCCGGGCGGTCTCGATGGCCAGGAACGGGCGCAGGCGCTTGCCGCCGCCCAGCACCGCGTGGCGCATCGCCTCCATCAGGCGCGGCGGCCGGGCGATCTCGCCGGAGCCGACCTCGGGGCCGAGGCGCTCGACCAGGAAGGTCTCGACCGTCTCGGCGACCTGCGTCAGCCTGTGGGAAAACCCGGCGGCGGGAGTGGCCGTCTTGACCGAACCGGTCTGAGCCTGCGTTGAGGGTATCGAGGTCATCGGGCGCTGCGTCCGGTCTTGGCCTGGCGAAATCAATCGGGCGTCGCTTTGCGCGGAGATGAAATCAAGATCAACCGACCCGGACCCAGGCGGATCGCGGCGGAGCGCGCCTTGCCACGCGCTCGCCCAAGGCGGTCCCGCCGTGTGCGCCGGATCGTGGGAGCGCTCCTGCTGCTCCCCGCCGTCGGATTCATCTCCACGCTCACGCTGGCGCTCGTCTATAGCGCGGTGACGCCGCCGTCGACTCTGATGCTCGGACGCTGGTTGACGCTACAGCCCGTCAGCCGGGACGCGGTATCGCTCGCTGCGATCGCGCCGGCGCTGCCGCATGCGGTGATCGCCTCGGAGGACCAGCGTTTCTGCCTCGATTACGGTGTCGATTTCGGCGCGATCCGCGAGGTCGTGGAGGACGAGGATTCGCCGAGCCGGGGCGCCTCGACCATCGCCATGCAGACGGTGAAGAACGTCTTCCTGTGGCCGGGCCGGTCCTACATCCGCAAGGCGTTCGAGATCCCGCTCGCGCTGGCGCTGGACGCCCTCTGGGGCAAACGGCGGATGATGGAGATCTATCTCAACATCGCCGAATGGGGCGACGGCATCTACGGCGCCCAGGCGGCGAGCCGCCACTGGTTCGGCAAGGACGCGAGCCGGCTGAGCCGGGGCGAAGCGGCCCTCCTGGCCGCCGTGCTGCCGAACCC
>NZ_VRVD01000820.1:0-1762 GCF_008040015.1 Methylobacterium sp. WL18
GGGCGGTGCTGGCCGCCCTCGCCGGCACCCTGCCGCCGCCCCGGCGGCTGTCCCTTCGCACCCTGCGGGATCCCCGGGACGGCACCGAACTCGACCGCGCCCTGGTCGCATGGTTTCCGGGGCCCGAGACCTATAGCGGCGAGGACATGGCCGAGTTGCACCTGCATGGCGGGACGGCGGTGCGGATGGGGGTGCTCACGGCCCTGGCCCGGATGCCGGGTTGCCGGGCCGCCGGTCCCGGGGCCTTCACCCGGCGGGCGGTGCTCAACGGCCGCATGGACCTCGCCGAAGCCGAAGCGGTGGCCGACCTGATCGACGCCGAGACCGAGGGGCAGCGCCGGCAGGCCCTGCGCCAGCTCGACGGGGCTCTGAGCCGCCAGGTCGCGGCCTGGCGGGAGGAGGCGATCGACTGCCTGGCCGCAGCCGAGGCCGCGCTCGATTTCGCCGACGAGGGCGACGTCGACGAGGCCGGCCTCGACGCCGCCCTGTTCGGCCGCGTCTCCGGCCTGCGCCAGGCTATCGCGACCGCCCTGCACGACGGCCGCCGGGGCGAGCGCCTGCGCGAGGGTTTCGTCGTGGTGTTGGCCGGGGCGCCCAACGCCGGAAAATCGACGCTGCTGAACGCCCTCAGCCGGCGGGACGTCGCGATCGTGTCGGATGTGCCCGGCACCACCCGGGACGCCATCGAAATCCGCCTCGATCTCGGCGGCCTGCCGGTTTTCTTGGTCGACACCGCGGGCCTGCGCGAGACCGCCGAACCGGTGGAGGCCGAGGGCATCCGGCGCAGCCGCGCCCGCATCGGCACGGCCGACCTCGTCTTGGCCCTCGTACCCCCGGACGGGAGCCGGCCGGATCTCGGTGCGGCCGACCTTCCTGTCCTCCCGGTGCACACCAAGATCGATCTTTTTGCCGGCTCAACAAATGCCGTGGCGCCTGGAGCACTGGCGGTCTCGGCCCGGACCGGGGCCGGGCTGGACGCGCTGCTGGACGCGATCCAGATGGCGGCGGAAGCCGGGCTCGGTACCGGCGACGCGCTGGTTACGCGGGCCCGCCATCGGGCGGCGTTGGAGGCCTGCGTGGCGCATCTCGACCGGCTTCTCGCCGGGACGGGCGCTCTGCCTGAACTCGCTGCAGAGGATCTCCGGCTCGCAGTCCGGTCGCTGGGCGAGGTCGGTGGGCATGTCGGCGTCGAGGATGTGCTGGACCGGCTGTTTTCCGGTTTCTGCATCGGAAAGTAGTTTCTTAGCCGGCGTATTTCTAAGGATCGGGCGGTCGCGCCGGGCTTGGTGACCGCGTCCGTCCTCCCGACCGCCGCCCTCGAATCGCGGCCGTTTCCGCTCGTGCGGTGCGCGGGTCCCTGAGCCCGCGAGACCGGCCGCCGGACCTATTGCGGGATCCGCAGGATCCGCGGGCGCCAGATCCCCAGGGCCACGTTGACGGCCGACACCGCCAGCAGCACCCAGAGCGTGCCGCGCTCGCCCTCCAGCGACGTGGCCAGGGCGGCGGGATCGAGCAGGCCGGCCAGCGCCCGGGCGCTGCGCTCGGCCTCGCGGTTCATCGGCCCCTGCACGTAGACCAGGCCGCCCTCGAACATCAGGACCCCGGTGGCGAGCTTCACCCAGGCCCAGCCGGCGTTGAGGTAGGCCCGGTTGAGGGCCATCGAGAGCAGGCCGGACAGCAGGGTCGCGGCGAGCGAGGGCAGGAACACCCAGGTGGCGACGGCCCCCATGGCGCCCCGGATCGCCGCGTAGCCGGGCAGGGC
>NZ_VRVD01000821.1:0-1759 GCF_008040015.1 Methylobacterium sp. WL18
AGCTGCCGGAGGGCACCGAGATGGTGATGCCGGGCGACAACGTGACCATGGACGTCACGCTGATCGTGCCGGTGGCCATGGAGGAGAAGCTGCGCTTCGCCATCCGCGAGGGCGGCCGCACCGTCGGCGCCGGCGTCGTCGCCGCCATCAACGACTAAGCCAGGACGGATCGGCGCGTCGCGAGGCGCGCCGATCCGCCAGACGGCGTACCTTTCGCAGCTTGCGTCTCATCGCGGCGCGAAAATGTCCCGGTCCAGCCGGGATGCCAGGTGCCAATCTGCAGATCTGATGTGATTCCCGCCGGCCTTCGTCTTGACGGAGCGCCGGCGCTGCTTTGTCATGTCTCGACCGTGCTCCGGTGGAGACTCATATGTCCGCTGGTCTTCTTCGCCGCGCCCTGGATTTGCTGGTCCTGATCTGTGCCGGGGCCCCAATCGCGCTCGGTGGGGCGCGCGCCGATGATTTGAGCGACGGGCGATTCCGCGACGAGGTGGCGGCGCTGGTCCGGGTTCTGCAACCGGCGGCCGAGATCCGTCTCGATTCCGATCCGGGGCAGATCAATGTCGGGCCCAGGACGATCGCCCTCACAAACCTGTACCCGCGCGTTGCCGGGCTCACCGGCTCGGAACGCCGACGGGCCATCGCAGAATTCATCGCCGACGTTCTGGCGCGGTCCCAGCCCGCGACGGATCCCGGGGATTTCGCGGCCATCCAATCGCGGCTGCGCGTGCAACTCGTGCCGGAAGAGATCCTTCACCAGCGCCCGGAGATTGCCCACCGTCGGTTTTCCGAGACGCTGTTCGTTGTCTACGTACTCGATGAACCGAAGCGGTACCAATACGTGACCCGCGCGATGCTCGCGGGCTGGCATGTCGAGCCCGCCCTGGTGGAGGCGACCGCCGTCAAGAACCTCGCGGCAACCTCGAAGGATGCTCCGTTCAGCCTCGGCGTCGGGGATGACACGCCGATCTTCGCCATCGCCGATTCGGGCGACGATTACGACGCCGCGCGGCTGCTGGTGCCGGACTACCTCGATCAGATGCGCCGCGCCTTGAAGGCGGACAGCATCACCCTGACCGCTCCGACCCGGAATGCGCTGATGGCCTGGCCCGCCGATAGCGCTGCGCGGCACGAACTGGCCGCAGAGGCGACCAAGCAGATGCGGGCCGGCCCCTACGGTCGCAGCGACGAGCTGTTCCACTTCGACCGAAACGGATTGCGTCCCTTGACCGCTGCGGAGCGCGCGGATCACGGCCGTTGACGCTGCGCAGCCGCGGGATGCCCGAAGGACCCGCCGCTCCGGTCATGATCGGGTGGGACGGACAGGCCCGCGAGGGCCGCATTTTGCTTGCTCGGGCCTGTCCGTGTCACCGAACCTCTTGCAAGCCGGGCCGCAATCGGGCATTTGGCAGAACGCTAGGAGTGTAGCTCAACTGGTCAGAGCGCCGGTCTCCAAAACCGGAGGTTGCGGGTTCGAGTCCCTCCACTCCTGCCAGACATCTCACCCAACCCCGCGCGGTCGCCCGGTCGACAAGCCGGCGGAGTTGCGCTAGAGCGGGCGCAATCCGAGATCTGAAGCGACCGTCGGTGCGGGCCTCCCCAGGCCCTCGGCGCCGGATGTTCGCGTTCCCGGAAGCAGGCCCTGCCTCGGGCCCGCGCACGCAAAAAACACTGGCGCCATGGCATCGAACGAAGCGACCAAGAAGGTGGATGTGGCGCGCGGCGCGGCTCGCGGTCCCGCGAACACGCCGCGCCGCGC
>NZ_VRVD01000822.1:0-1758 GCF_008040015.1 Methylobacterium sp. WL18
GCCGTCGGGCCAGGCGCGCGGCGCGCGCGTTGAGGGCCGGGAGCAGCAGGAGGCCGCACAGGCTCGCCGCCAGGAAACCCAGCGCGAAGATCATCACGGTTTCGATCACGAGGGGACGGCCCGCGCAGACGGCCGGAAGACCCGGCCCAGGATCAGTCTAACCCAGGTCGGCCGCCGGGGCGAAATCAAGCTCCACCCATCAATCAGAACGGGTTCCAGGTCGCCTCCCGGGTGAACTTCAGATAGCCGACATTGATCCCCAGCCGGGCGCCGACGCCGCTGCGGATCGGCACCACGATGATACGGTCGCTCACGACCGCCGTCATGCCGAAGCCGCCCACCAGGTAGGCCGAGCCGTCGACGCCGCCGAAGCGCCGGAACAGCTCGCGCACGTTCGGCAGGTTGTAGACCAGCATCATGGTGCGGGCGCCGTCGCCGCCGACGTCGAAGCCCACGGAGGGACCCTGCCAGTAGACGTGCTTCTGCCCGGCGTTGCGGGTGTAGAGCGTGCCCTCGCCATAGCGGACGCCGGCGACCACCGCGCCCCCGCCCTCCTGTCCGAGGATGTAGCCGTTCGGCTCGCCCCAGCGCCGTCCCGCCTCCTCGACGGTGAGTGCGAGGCCGCGGGACACCGACCCGAAGAAGCGATGGCCCGATTCCACGATCTCGCCGGGGCGGAACGTCTCGGGCGTGTCCAGTTCGCCTCCGCGCGCCAGCGCCGCGCCGATTCCGGAAACGCCCGCCAGGGGCGCGCCCAGCGCCAGGCCGAGGCCCGCGCGGAGCAGGTGGCGGCGGTGGGTGCCGCGCTCGTCTCGTACCGTCATCGTTGCCTCCTCGCCCGGTTCAACGGCAGCATCGGATCCAGGCCGATGTTGCCGGTCTTGAGACTCGCATCGTCCGAAAGCCGGTGACCATCTTCCGCGCGATGCTTTAACGGTTCCGCGGCGGATCCAGGCCGCCGCGGGCACGAGCCGGTCGCGGCCGCATCCGCGACCGGGATCCGCACGAGGACGGGCCCGCGATCCGGGACGGCGCGGACCGAACCGTGGGACCAGCTTCTGAGGAAAACCGCAAGATGTGGTTAACGCGCCCTGACGCCGCTCCGGCCCCGGCCTCGCTCCGCGCGCGGTGTCCCGGGTACTGGCGCATACGGGCTGGCCGAACCGGCCTGATGCCCATTCTGGCGTTCGCCGCCCTGATGGCCGGCGCGCCTGCGGCGGCCGAGCCGGGAGACACGGCGGCGATCGAGCTTCTGGCGCTCCAGGGGTTCGACCCGGTCAGCTATTTCCTCAAGGACGGGCCGCGGGCCGGCGCCCCACGGTTCGAGATCTCGTGGGGCGGCCAGGTCTGGCGCTTCGCCAGCAGCGCCGACAGGACGGCTTTCCGGGACAACCCGGAGGTCTACGCCCCGCGGCTCGGCGGCTTCGACGCCGCCGGCATCCTGGACGGGCGCCTGGTCGATGCCGACCCCCTGGTCTTCGCCGTGATCGGCGAGCGCCTCTACCTGTTCCGGGATGCGGCCCGGCGCGACCGGTTCCTGGCCGCGCCCGAACTGGTCCGTCAGGCGGAGGCGGCCTGGCCCGGCCTGCAGGACCAGTTGGACATGCCGCCTCGGGATGCGCCGATCAAGAATGCGCCGCGGTGAGGCGCGTCCGCACCGGCCGGGCGGGCCCGGATGCCGGCAGGGCGAGGCCGGCGGCGAGATCAGGGTCGCCCAGGGCCGCGAACGGCCCGTTGCGGTAGCCGGCGCGGTAGCGC
>NZ_VRVD01000823.1:0-1757 GCF_008040015.1 Methylobacterium sp. WL18
GGGCTCAGCTTCGGCGACTGGCGGGCGCGAGCCCGGGTGATCCGGGCGCTCGCGCTGACTGCCGAGGGCCGCCCGCCGGGCATGGTCGCGGCGGCGGTGGGCTATCGCAGCGCGCAGGCTCTGCGGAGCACGGTGGCGCGGGTGCTGGGCGGCGGCGGAACGCCGTAGGCCGCCCGCGCCTCCGTCACCCGAACCGGATCAGCCGATCACTTCGGCTTGGCTTGCCCGCCCGGACCCCAGCCGTGGTCCTGGACCGCCTTAACGATCTTGCCCTGCATCTCGGGCGCCACCGCCTGCATCCATTGCTGCATGCCGGCCAGCTGGATCTGGGCGAGCTGCGGCTGGGCGGCCGCGAGGCGCTTGCCGGTGGGCGTGGCGTAGAAGGCCGCGATCGCCTGCAGGTCGTCCTTGCCCAGGATCGTGGCGAAGCCGCGGGCCTGGATGTCGAGGAGTTCGTCGTAGTGGGCGGACAGGGTCGGCATCACGACCTCCTGCACCAGCACCTGCGCCTTGTCGGCTTCCTTGATGCCGATCTGCTGCATCATGCCGACCATCGGGGCGGCCATCGAGCTGAGCGTGGCGGCGCGATCGCCCTGCATCTGCGCGACCGTCTCCCGGGCCACCTTCAGCAGGGCCGGATCCGGCGCCGCGGCCGGAGCGGGTTTCTGCGCCGTCTGCGCCAGCACCGCGCCGGGCAGCGCGGTTCCGAGACAGAGGCCGACGAGAAGGGTCGAGAGGCGCATGGTTGCTCCGGTGACGATCGCCGCACGATCCAGCGTTGCACGGCCCGGGCAGTGCTACCGTAATTGTGAACGCGGAACCATGTCCCCGGTAGCTTGGCCGCAATCTTGGCCCTCACGTCGCCCGCGCGGAAAAGTCGATCCGCGGGTCGATCCAGACGTAGATCAGGTCGGACAGCAGGTTCACCGCCAGCCCGAGCAGGGAGAAGATGTAGAGGGTCGCGAACACAACCGGGTAGTCGCGGCCGACGATCGCCCGGAACGACAACTCGCCCAGGCCGTCGAGGGAGAAGATCGTCTCGATCAGCAGCGAGCCGGTGAAGAAGGCCGAGATGAACGCGCCCGGGAAGCCGGCGATCACGATCAGCATGGCGTTGCGGAAGACGTGGCCGTAGAGCACGCGCCGCTCGGACAGGCCCTTCATCCGGGCGGTCAGGACGTATTGCTTGCGGATCTCGTCGAGAAACGAGTTCTTGGTCAGCAGGGTCGAGGTCGCGAAGGCGCCGATCACCAGGGCGGTGAGCGGGAGCGCCAAGTGCCAGGCGTAGTCGGTGAACTTGTGCCAGGCGGAGAAGGTCTCCCAGCCCTCGCTGGTCAGGCCCCGCAATGGGAACCATTGGTAGAACGAGCCGCCCGCGAACAGGATGATCAGCATCAGCCCGAACATGAAGCCCGGGATCGCGTAGCCGATGATCACCACGAAGGAGGTCCAGCGGTCGAACCGCTCGCCGTCCTTGACGGCCTTGCGGATGCCGAGCGGGATCGAGATCGCGTAGGAGAGGAGGGTCATCCAGAGCCCGAGCGAGATCGAGACCGGCAGGCGCTCCTTGATCAGCTGGATGACCGTGACGTCGCGGAAGTAGCTGCGGCCGAAATCGAACCGGGCGTAGTCCCAGAGCATCTTGGCGAAGCGCTCCGGGGCCGGCTTGTCGAAGCCGAATTGCTGCTCCAGCTTGGCGATGAAGTCCGGGCTCAACCCCTGCGCCCCCCGATAGCGGGAATTGCCCTCGCCGCCCC
>NZ_VRVD01000824.1:0-1757 GCF_008040015.1 Methylobacterium sp. WL18
ATGCGGCCCGGGGCGACCGGCGCGCCGCCGCCGGCGCGCTGCTCTCCGCCTTCCGGTTGATGCCGCACCGGGCGGTCAAGGACGCGATCCGGCCGACCCATCTGCGCGCGGCCCTGGTGGCCGTCGCCCAGGCAAGCCGCCCGCTCGCCGCCGCCGGGCCGGGGACGCGCTGACCGGTCGGGCCTTTCCCGTCGATCGGAAACGCCCGGCCCGACGGGTTTGGGCGTCGCAGGGACGTCCAAGCATACACCCCGTGATTCCAGGCGCCGCCGCGTGTTCCGGAGATGACGAGGGACTCGGAACGGACAAGAAGACAGGCCCGGGAAACCACAAGGTTTCCCGGGCCTGTCTTTGGGTGATGCGATGGATACGCCGCCTCAACCGGCCCGCAGAAGCCCCGGCCGGTCCTTCACGTTGCGCACCAGCCATTCCGGCAGCAGCAGGCGCACCCGCTCCCAGGGGCCGGACAAGTCGCCGGCGCGGCGCAGGGCCGCCCAGGAGGCGACGCGCTGCCGGAGCGGCAGCATGCCGATGTAGTTCTTGGTCATCCCGGAGATCGGGAAATCCGAGCCGAACATGTCCTGATGGCGCAGGTCCGGCTCGCCCAGATGGGGCGCCTCGGCCGTCACCGGCCCGGTATCCGGCGCGAGCCGGGGCAGCGCCTTGGCCTGCGCGTAGACTGCGTCGAGCCCGGCGGCCCAGCTCGCCGGCGCGTAGAGGCGCGCGATGGCGGCGCTGATCGCGGCCCCCGTGGCCCGGCGGTCCTCCGCGTCGGTGATCAGCGCGGTGAGGTGGGCCTCGTATTCCGCTTGGTCGCGGGCGACCCGGGCCGTGGCGTCGAGCCCGGGATGGTTGATCGCGACGATCTCGGCCGCCGCGGGCGCCTCGAACCGCGTCACCAGCGGCAGCCCGTAGGCGGCGGCTTCGAGCATCGAGGTCGACGAGACGAACGGGTAGGAATCGACGTAGATGTCCGCCGCCTCGAAGAAGACCCGCGGATCCGACTGCTCGGCATGGGCCACGATGCGCCCGCCCGTGGCGGCCTGCGCCCGGGCCCAGTCCGCGCGCTCGCCCGCGCCGACCACGATCAGGCGGGCCTTCGGATGCGCGGCCAGGAGATCGACGTGGCGGTCGGCGTAGGTGACGTCGCCGACGTTGCGGTACTTGGCGCCGCGCGCCACGGAGACCAGCAGGACCTCGTCGTCCGGGATCCCGAGGGCGCGCTTGGCGGCCGCACGGCTGCGCTGGCGCTCGGGCAGCGTGATCAGGGTCGGGAGCAGGAAGCTCCGGGCCGGATCGACGCCGCGCCGCGTGATTGCGAGCCGGCGGGCGGCCTCGCGCAGGTTGATCACCGCGTGGCTGATCCGGGTCCCGATCCAGAACAGGTGATCCGCGTGGTTGAGGAGGAGGACCGGCGGGTGCTTGCCCGGATCCGCGAAGGCGATCAGCGGGACCACGTCCTCGCAATGGATGTGGAGGACGACGACGTCGTAATCCCGCGCGACCCGGCGCAGCTCCCGCGCCCAGGCGAGCTTGCCGCCCTGGCGGTGGTTCAGGTGGTGGATCGCGCCGCCGCTGGCGCGGACCGCCTCGGCGATCCGCCCATCGACCGGGCCGCGATGTTGGGTCAGGGCGAGCCCGTTGGTCCGGTGGGCGTCGGCGCCGATCCACAACGCCAGCATCTTGGTGAGGCCGCCCACCGGGGCGAGCTGCGTGCAGACGTGGAGGACGCGTCGGAACGGGGCCGGCTCCGGGGC
>NZ_VRVD01000825.1:0-1755 GCF_008040015.1 Methylobacterium sp. WL18
GCACCAGCCCGGCCCGGATCGCGGCCTGCGCCCGCGCGCGGCTCTCGAAATGGCCGTGCTCCACCAGGAACAGGTCGGCCCGCTTCGGCGCAGGCGCGCGGTGCGCGGGCGCTCCGCCTGCCGGTATGGGCCGTTCTCCGGTCATTAGGGCTTTACAGGCTCGCGTCAGGGATACGGCAAAGGTTTCGGGGGCCGGCCCTGTCGGAGGGGCGGCGTGCCCCCTACCTAGACCGGGCTGGAGAGGAGAGCCACCGTATGACACGCATCCTGCCGCTGCTCGGGCTGCTGGGACCCTTCGCGGCGAGCGGCGCCTTCGCCCAGGAGCCGGCAGCCCCCAAGCCGACCGAGACGTTCCAGGCGCCCGTCAAGAACGCCAAGGGCGACCCGATCGGCACGATCGCGATCCGCGACGGCGCCAACAGCCTCGTGCTGCGTGTCGCCATCCAGCCCGGCGGATTGCCGCCCGGCTGGCACGGCATGCATTTCCACGCGGTCGGCGATTGCTCGGATCCGAAGTTCCTGAATTCCAAGGCCCACGTGAACCACGACCAGAGCAAGCACGGCCTGCTCAATCCGGATGGACCCGACGAGGGCGACCTGCCGAACCTCTACGTGGCCCAGGACGGCTCGGGGAATGCCGAGGTGACCAGCGAGACGCCGCTCACCGGCGAGGGCGGCCTCAAGGACGGCGACGGCTCGGCGCTGATCATCCACGCCAACGAGGACGACCACACCACCCAGCCGATCGGCGGTGCCGGCGACCGGGTCGCCTGCGCGGTGATCAAGTAGACGTGATCAGGCGGCGTTGGGCGAGGGCACCAGGGGCGGGATCGGGCGCGGGCGCCCGGTCTCGTCGATCGCCACGAAGGTGAGGGTCGCCTGCGTCACCCGCTCGCGGACCTGGGTGCAGAACCGGCGGGCCCAGGCCTCGACCTCGATTTTCATCGAGGTCCGGCCGACATGCGAAACCCGGGTGTAGACGCACAGCACGTCGCCGACCCGGACCGGGCGGATGAAGGTCATCGCGTCGAGGGCCACGGTGACGACCCGGCCCTGGGCCCGGTCCACGCCGGCGATGCCGCCCGCCTGGTCCATCTGGGTCAGCACCCAGCCGCCGAAGATGTCGCCGTTGGCGTTGGTGTCGGCCGGCATCGCGATGGTCCGGACCGTCAGATCCCCCCGCGGCAGGTCCGCCTCGGGCGGCGGCGCCTGCTCACCTTCGAGGTTCGCGCGTGCGACGTGCTGCATGCCGTCCATCCGCCTGTCTCGCGCGCCGTCAGGAAAGGATGCCGGCGAGCTTGAGCCCGGCCGCCAGCAAGATGGCGGCCGGGCCCAGGATGCATTCGAACGGGATCGATTGCCAGAGGTCCGGCGTCGCGGCCGTGGGCTCGGCGCGCTGCGCGATATCGTTCATCGGGTTTCCTCCCGGGCAGGCCGATCTGTCGCCGGCGCGTCCCGTTCCTGCATTATACGGCATGAAGACCGGCCGCGCATCTCGAATCGGCGCATGAAAAAGCCCGGCGGCTCGTGGGAGCCGCCGGGCCTGTCAGCGTGGTGGACCGCTCAGTAGAAGAACCGGCGACGGTAGTACGGACGGCGGTAGAACGGGCGCGGGCCGTAGTAGAACCGGCGGCGGTAGTACGGACGGCGGTAGAACGGCCGCGGACCGTAGAACCGACGGCGGTAGTAGTACTGGGCCTTCTGGGCCACGGCCGGCGCGGCGTCGGCCGTGGCCCAGAAGGCCCAGTACTACTA
>NZ_VRVD01000826.1:0-1754 GCF_008040015.1 Methylobacterium sp. WL18
GGGATCGGCACCGGGACCGTGGCCAGGCCCCGCGCGTCCGTGGTCGCCCCGCCGGAGATCTCCTGGGTGACCGGCTCCACCGCCTCGTCGTCGAGGCCGACGGCGTAGCCCTCGAGGCCCTTGATGCCGGAGCCGGAGGCGGCCTGCTGCACGACGACGCTGCCCGAGACGTCGAGCCCGGCGCCCGGGGCGCCGTAGAGGTAACGCGCGGTCACGGCGACCTGCGCGGCCTCGCCCCGGCGCAGGCCAGCCTGCGCCGGCTTGAGAGTCACCTCCAGACGCTCGGGGACGTAATCCTCCAGCAGGAAGCTGGTCTCGCCCAGGGCCGGCGCCTTCGGGTCGCTGTAGGCGGCGATCCGCCAGGTGCCCCGCATGGCCCCCGACAGCAGCGGCAGCGGCAGCGCCCGGCCGCCGAGCCCCTGGTCCGGCACCGAGACCCGGCGATACTCGACCCCGTCCGGGCGCTTCACCACCACGGTCAGCGGCAGGTTCGGCACCGCGGCGCCCCTCGGGTCGCGGAGCAGGGCGGTGATCTGCACGGTCTCGCCCGAGCGGTAGACCCCCCGCTCGGTGAACAGGTAGGCGTCGAGGCCGCCGCTCTCGGGCCTACCCTTCACGCCCCGGTCGGTCAGGTCGAAGGCGCCGAGGTTGAGGTCGAGGAAGCCGTAATCGTCCCCAGCCTGGGCGACCACGAGGCTCGGCGCGGTGCCGCCCTCCCCGCGGGCGAGGCCCGGACCGAACACGGCCCGGCCCTGGGCATCGGTCCTGGCGGTGCCCAGCACTTCGTTGTTGCGGGCGACCAGCCGGATCTCGGCCCCCGGCAGGACCTGCGCGGAGGCGAGCGAGCGCAGGACCACGTTGACCCCGTCCCGCCCCTTGGTGGCGGTGAGGCCGAGATCCGAGACCACGAACCACTGGGTCGCCTGGGTCTCGTATCCGTCCTCGTCCCCGGCGACCGTGCCGGAGGGCCGGGCCACCATCACGTAGATCCCGGGTTCCAGCTTGCCCACCGCCTGCAGGACCGGGAAGGCGGTCACGGCCTCCTGGTTCAGCTCGGCCTTGGCGGTGTCGAGGGTGCCCTTCCAGACGCGCTGGCCCTTCTCGGCCGCAAGCGTCGCAGCATTCGTGCCGCTGAGCTGCCCCAGGAAATCTTCGGAGCGCAGGGTCGGCAGCAGGCTGCGGTCGCCGATGCGCAGGACCTCGACGTCGAGCTTGGCGGCGTTCACCGAGACCAGGGGCACGCCCGCCTGCCCGGTGCGGGGCAGGACGTAGTTACGCCCGGTGAACCGGACCTGCGGGGCGCGGTCGCGGACGTAGATCTCGTAATCCGCGGACTTGAGCAGGCTCTCGCCCACCGCGGACGGCAGCCCCTGGCGCAGGACCACCGCATACCGGCCGCCATGCTTCAGCCCGTCGACGCAGACCTGCGCGTTCTCGGCGGTCACGGCGGCGCTGCTGCTGCCCGAGACCGCCACGTAGGGGGCGTAGTCGGTCTTGGGGACCACGGGCTCCGAGAGGGTGAAGCACAGGCGTGGCGCGGCGGCATCCGAATCGACCTTGTAGTCGAGGATGCGGAAGCCGTGCTCGGCCCGCAGGGCCTCGTAGGTCCGGTGCATCGCGGGCAGATCGTCGAGGGCCAGGCTGGCCGCGTAGGCGTTCAGGGCCGGCCGCCAGTTGGATTGCCCGGCCTCCACGGCGCCGAGCTGCGCCAGGGAGGCCGCCGCGTCGGCGGGCGAGCCGGCGCGCTCGTAGGC
>NZ_VRVD01000827.1:0-1752 GCF_008040015.1 Methylobacterium sp. WL18
GGCCCGGGGCTGCCAGGAAGGCCGCCTCCAGCTCGTCCAGGGTCACCTCGCCCGGCTTCGGCTCGCGGGAGACCGGATCCGGCAGCACTGGCTCGGGCGCGGGGGCCGGTGCCGCCTGGGCCTCCGGCTCGTCCGAGGCCATGCGCTCCAGCTCGGAGATCAGGTCGTCGTCGGAGCCCGCCGGCTCGGTGCCGGTGGCTTCCAGGTCGGCCAGGATCGCCTTCAGCCGGTCCAGGGTCGAGAGAATCACCGTGACCGATTCGGAGGTGGCGGGCAGGCCGTCCCGGAAACGGCCCATCAAGGTCTCGGCGGCGTGCGCCAAGGCCTCGAGGCGCGGAAGGCCGAGAAACCCGCAGGTTCCTTTGATCGTGTGGACGAGTCGAAAGATATTCCGCAGTATCGTCTGATTATTCGGATCCTGCTCGAACCGAACCAATTCAGCATCGACCGTGTCGAGGTGCTCCCCGCTCTCGGTCAGGAACTCACGAAGCAGGTCGTCCATCGGCGATACTCGTTACACGAAGAGGCTCTCGCGTAACGTACTTACTCGCGCGGGGTTAGGGAAGCGTTTCAATCCCCTCCCCACCCCGTGGTTTTCCAGTTTTTTAGGCGAGCGCCGTGCCGGAATCTTCCTCACCGGCCTCCGCGGGTGTTGCGATCACTGTCGGCGAGGCCGTGATCGTCACTTCATCACCTTCGATGGCGAATCGCACATCCATGGCGGCGGCCTGCGCCACGAGGCCGGCATAGAACGGCAGGATGGCGTGGGCGTCGACGGTGCCGCTCTCCGGGCTGCCGGCCATCAGCTCCTCGACATGGGGCGGGATGCGGGCATGCGAGCCCTTGGCGGTGAGCACGAGGGTCGGCGCCTCGCCGTCGCCGGAGACGGTGACGTCGATCAGGCCGCCCCGCGGGATCGCCGAGGTGGCGATCATCACGAGGTTCAGGAGCAGCTTGACCTTGTTCTTGGGGAACAGGGCCTGCGGCGCGCTCCAGGCCAGCTTGGTCTTCTCGTCGCTGAACATGCCCTTGGCCACGTTCTCGGCGTCGGCGAGGTCGATCGAGGCGCCGGCGGAGCCGGCCGCCCCGAAGGCGATCCGGGCGAATTTCAACCGGGCCGAGGCCTGCCGGGCGCTCTTGCCGATCAGTTCGAGGGCGAAGACCCGCATCGATTCGTCATCGTCGTCCTCCAGCACCTCCAGCCCGTTCACGATCGCGCCGACGGGGCTGATCACGTCGTGGCAGACGCGGGAGCAGAGCAGGGCGGCGAGGTCGAGGCCGTCGAGAGTCAGGCGGGGTGCGTTCGGGGAGGACATGCTGCGCTCCGGGCGGGCGGATCTGGGGGGCGAATAATCTGCGGGCCGGCCCGTCGCGTCGGAACCGCCGATCCTTGGCCGCCCGGTTGGCGGTCGAGTCCCCGCGAAACTCGCCGCGCGGCCCGGCGGCCGGGCCGGGGGCGATGGACCGGTCCGCACGGATAAACGCCACGGTCGCCTTTGAAAAGCGTTACCGGGCGGTTCGGCGGGCAACGCGGCGGGTCGCCGGGAAAGCCCCGGTGCCGGCCGTGCCCGGATCGGTTAGGATGCCGGCCATCGTGCCGAGGGCGACGCGGATCGTGCGTCGTCCCGGAAGCCCGGCGCGATCGGGGGCGGCGCGCGACAGGGAGGATCGGCGTGAGACGCGAGACCACCGGTCGAAGCGGACGCTCCATCGCCGGGGCATGCCCCGGCACGCCCCGGGGCCGGATCCGGG
>NZ_VRVD01000828.1:0-1744 GCF_008040015.1 Methylobacterium sp. WL18
GGCCCCGGCCCAGGCGCCGGCCGCCCCCTCGGGCATCGGCGCGGGCCTGCCGCCCTGGCCGCAGGTGGATTACGAAAAGTTCGGCCCGGTGCGGCGGGAGCCCCTGTCGCGGATCCAGACGATCTCCGGGGCCAACCTCAGCCGCAACTGGCTGACCATCCCGCACGTGACCAACTTCGACCGGGCCGACGTCACCGAGATCGAGGCGTTCCGGGTCGGGCTCAACACGGAGACGCGGACGCCGCCGGCGCGGGTCACCATGGTGGCCTTCCTGATCAAGGCCGCCGCCCTCGCGCTGCGGGCCTATCCGCGCTTCAACACCTCGCTGGAAGGCTCCGACCTGGTCCTCAAGGACTACGTCCATGTCGGCTTCGCGGTGGACACCCCGAAGGGCCTGATGGTGCCGGTGGTGCGCGACTGCGACCGCAAGGGCCTGATCCAGATCGCCACCGAGATGGCGGCGCTCGCCGACAAGGCCCGGGCCGGCAGCCTCTCGGGCGCCGACATGCAGGGCGGGTGCTTCTCGGTGTCGTCGCTCGGCGGCATCGGCGGCGACGGCTTCACCCCGATCATCAACGCCCCCGAGGTCGCGATCCTGGGCGCGGCGCGCTCGCGCACGGAGGCGGTCTGGGACGGCACGGCGTTCCAGCCGCGCCTGATCCTGCCGCTCAGCCTGTCCTGGGACCACCGGGTCGTGGACGGCGTCGCCGCCGCCCGCTTCCTCGGCCATATCGCGTCGGTCCTGTCGGATTTGCGCCGGGCGCTGCTGTGACGGCGACGACGGGTGCGCGACGCGCCTCCCTGTTCGGGCTCGCGGATCGGCACATCGCCGGACCGAGCGCAGATCCCCTCTCCCGTGCGGGAGAGGGACAGGGTGAGGGATGCGCCGTATCCGGAAAGACCTGGCCCCTCACCCCAGCCCTCTCCCGGACGGGAGAGGGAGCGCGTCGCGCCTTCGGAGAGACGTGGTCGCACCACCTTGGCCTCTGTCGGGGCTAGAAGGCCCTGCCATCCTCGATGCCTGCCGCCCATCCCAACAGACTGTGATCGCCGCCGCCATGCCCGAGACCCGCGAGATCCGCGTCCCCGATATCGGCGACTTTTCCGGCGTGCCGGTCATCGAGATCCCGGTGGCGCCGGGGGAGACAATCGCCCGCGACCAGACCCTGCTCATCGTCGAATCCGACAAGGCGACCCTCGATATCCCCGCCCCGGTCGGCGGCCGCTTGGTGGAGATGCTGGTCGGCCTCGGCGACACCGTCTCGGCCGGCACCCTGATCGCCCGCGTGTCGGTGGAGACAGAGGCCGTCGCGCCGGCGGCGGCACCGGAGCCCGCGCCATCGGAGGGCGACTCGGAAACGTCCTGCGACGTGCTGGTGATCGGCGGCGGGCCCGGCGGCTATGCGGCGGCGTTCCGGGCCGCGGATCTCGGGCAGCGCGTGATCCTGGTGGAGCGGGAGGCGACGCTCGGCGGCGTCTGCCTGAATGTCGGCTGCATCCCCTCGAAGGCGCTGCTGCACGTGGCCGCCGTCACCGAAGAGGCCGGGCGGCTTGCCGCCCACGGGATCGGTTTCGGCGCGCCGACGATCGACCTCGACAAGCTGCGGGCGTTCAAGGCCGGCACCGTGCGGCGCCTGACCGACGGGCTCACCCAGATGGCGCGCCAGCGCAAGGTCGCGGTCGTGCGCGGCACCGCCCGCTTCGCCGGAGCGAACGAGGTCTCGGTCGCCCTGCAGGCGGGCGT
>NZ_VRVD01000829.1:0-1739 GCF_008040015.1 Methylobacterium sp. WL18
CCGGCCTTGCCGGATCTGGAACGGGCCTTGATCAACCCGGCCGCGGTGTTCGCGACGCCGGCGGCCGTGCTGGACCACCCGCGGCTGCTCCGCGACGGCAAGCGCGAGATCCTGCGGCGCTGGGCCTGGGACGAGTACCTGAAGGAGGTGGCCGCCGCCGAGGGCATGGCCGAGGGCGAGCCCTCGCAGCTCGACGCGGTCAAGGCCGCGCTCCTGGCGCTCGGCGAGACCTGGCGCCCGAAACCCTCCGCTCCGGCGGTGGCCGCCGTCCCGGTGATGTGGGAGGACCTGGTTCTCGCGGCGTGACGGCTCACGCCACCGAGAACCGGAACGTGGTGGCCGCCCGAAAGACCTCCCCCGGACGCAGGGTCGCGGACGGGAAGTCCGGCTGGTTCGGGGCGTCCGGAAAGCCCTGCGTCTCGAAGCAGACGCCGTCCCCGGAGCGGTAGATCCGGCCGGAGGGGCCGATCAGCGTGCCGTCCAGGTTGTTGCCGGTGTAGAGCTGCAGGGCCGGCTGCGTGGTCGCCACGTCGAGCCGCCGGCCGCTGCCCGGATCGATGCAGGTGGCGGCCGGGTGCAGGGTCCCGGCGGGGCCGCGCAGCACGAAGGTGTGGTCGTAGCCCTTGGCGTAGGCGAGTTGCGGGTCGCCCGCGCGGATGCGCGCGCCCAACCGGTGCGGTGTCCGGAAATCGAACGGGGTGCCGGCGACCGGCTGGACCGTGCCGGTGGGGACCTGCGTCGCATCCGTGGGCGTGAACGCGTCGGCCTCGATCTGGACGACGTGGTCGAGCACGCTGCCGGTCCCCTCCCCGGCCAGGTTGAAGTAGCTGTGATTGGTGAGGTTGAGAACCGTCGGCCGGTCCGTCACCGCCTCGTAATCGAGGCGCAGCAGCCCGTCCTCGGGCAGGCTGTAGCGCACGCGGACGTCGAGGTTGCCGGGAAACCCCTCCTCGCCGTCCGGCGAGCGGCGGGCCAGGGCGAGGCTCGTGGGGTCGGTCGCCTCCACGCGCCAGAGATGTTTTCCGAAATTCCGGTCGCCGCCGTGCAGGGTGTTGGGCCCCTCGTTCACCGGCAACCGGTAGGTCTGGCCGTCGAGGCTGAAGCGCCCGCCCGCGATGCGGTTGGCGTAGCGCCCGACCACGGCGCCGAAGCTCGGGCTCACGGTCTCGTAGCCCGCGAGCGTGTCGAGCCCGAGGACGACGTTGGCGCTGCGTCCAGCGCGGTCGGGCACCTCGATCGCCGTGATCACCGCGCCGAAATCGATGACGTGGACGCGCAGGCTCCCCCGGGCCAGCAGGTGCCGGGTGACCGTCTGACCGTCCGCGGTGCGCCCGAAGATCTCGCCCGCCATGCCGCGATCCCCGCTCAGCGCTTCCAGACGCCGAGCCGCTCGGTGCGCGCGTGGTCCTCGGCGGCGACCAGTTCGGGGCTCGCCTCCGGGGAGGCCCGGCCGCCGCCGTTGAACAGAACGACCTCCGAGAGGTCACGCCCGTTCACCAGGCAGTTCATCGTCTCGCTGCCCGGCGCCGGCTGGCAGGTCACCGGGCGGCCGCCGATGTAGCGGGTCAGCTCGTCGGCCTGGCCGCCCCGCACCCACTCGACCCCGAACAGGCGCACGACCTTGCCGCCGACCTTGAGGGTCGCGGTGTCGATCACCTGGGCCGTGCCGGTGATGGCGTTCGCCGCGGGCGGCGGCGTGTCGGGCTCGGGATCGCCGCCGGTCTCGGGCGGGGGCGTGA
>NZ_VRVD01000082.1:0-12146 GCF_008040015.1 Methylobacterium sp. WL18
CGCTCACGATGTCCCGCCTCACGATGGCGCCCGCGCGCGGGGGCCATCGTGAGGCGGGACATCGTGAGCGCGGCTTGACCCGGTGACGGACGCGCGCCACGACATCTCTCCGTGAGACCCCGTTCCCGCCGCCCCGGACCATGCCGACGCCGTCCGCCGCGCCGACGGGCTCCACTCACCGGCCCCGTGGATCCTGCCGATGGCTGACGACCCCGCGCCCTTCCCCATCGTCGGCATCGGCGCCTCCGCGGGGGGCATCGAGGCCCTCGATACCCTGTTCGCCGGCCTCGGCCTCGACGGCGGCCTCGCCTACGTCGTCGTCACCCATGTCAGCGCGGACCGCGAGAGCCTGCTGCACGAGGTGCTGGGCCGCCTGACGCCGATGCCGGTGATGGTGGCGGCGCATGGGATGCAGGTCGAGCCCGGGCATATCTACGTGCTGCCCGCCCGGGCCATCCTGGGGCTCCAGGACGGGTGCCTGACGATCCGCGACCAGGATCCGGCCCGACGCGAGCGCAACCCGATCGACCTGTTCTTCAGCGACCTCGCCAAGGCGTGCGGCGAGTACGCGATCGGCATCGTCCTGTCGGGCGGGGGCACCGACGGCACGCTCGGCATCAAGGCGATCAAGGAGCACGGCGGCCTGACCTTCGCCCAGGTCGCCGACGGCACCGCCCCGCGCCACCCCGACATGCCGGCCAGCGCCATCGCCACCGGCCTGATCGACTTCGCGCTCCCGCCCGACGAGATCGCGGCCAAGCTCACCGAGTACGCGCGCAGCTTCGGGGCGATCGAGGATCTGCAGGGGGCCGCCGCCAAGGCGGCGACCGCCGAGATCTACGGGCTGCTGCGCGACCAGATCGGCCACGATTTCTCCGGCTACAAGCCCAGGACCTTCATCCGGCGGGTACAGCGGCGCATGCAGATCGCCCGGCTGACGCGGGTCGAGGATTACGTCGCGCGCCTGCGCCAGGACGGCGGCGAGGTCACGGCCCTGTTCCGCGACCTGCTGATCAACGTCACCAACTTCTTCCGCGATGCCGGCGCGTTCGATGCGCTCAAGGAGCAGGTGCTGCCGCGCCTGTTCGAGGGCCGCGGGGCCGGCGACACCATCCGGGCCTGGGTGCCCGGCTGCGCCACCGGCGAGGAGGTCTATTCCCTCGCCATGCTGATGCGCGAGTTCATGGACGGCCTGCGCTCCGTGCCCCGGGTGCAGATCTTCGCCACCGACATCGACGACCTGGCCCTGGGCGTAGCCCGATCCGGCCGCTACCCGGAGGCGCTGCTCGACACCGTCTCGCCCGAGCGGCGCAAGCGCTTCTTCACGGCCGACGGCGGCTCCTACGTGGTCACCAAGGAGGTGCGCGAGCTGTGCGTGTTCTCGCCCCACAGCGTGATCCGCGACCCGCCGTTCTCCCGGATCGACCTGGTCTCGTGCCGTAACCTGCTGATCTATTTCGGCCAGGCCGTGCAGGCGCAGGTCATCCCGATCTTCCACTACGCCCTGCGCCCGCGCGGCTACCTGTTCCTGGGCACGGCGGAGAACATCAGCCAGTTCACCGACCTGTTCGCGACGGTCGAGCGGAAACACCGCATCTTCCAGGCGCGGGAGACCGACGGGTACGCCGTGCGACTGCCGCTGACCGTCACCGGCACGCAGCCGGCCCCGTTCGGCCGCTCCGCCGCGTTCAGTCGCGGCCTCCGGTCGGCCTCGCCGATACACGACGCCGGGCCGCCCCTGCGCCAGCTGGTCGAGAGCCACGTCATCGAGCGCTTCGCGGCTCCGCACGTGGTGGTCGATCGGGACGGCGACATCGTCCACTACTCGTCGCGCACCGGCAAGTACCTGGAGGCGCCGGTCGGCCTGCCGAGCCGTCAGTTGCTGACGCTGGCGCGGCGGGGCCTGCGCCTGGACCTGCGCTCGGCCCTGCGCGAGGCGATCGAGACGCGCCGGCCGGCCCGGCGCGAGAACCTCGCGATCGAGGGCGAGGAGGGGCGCGTCCAGCTGGCCTCCGTCACGGTCGAGCCGCTGATGCAGGGCGACGGCGCCGAGCCGCTGCTCCTCGTGCTGTTCCACGACCAGGGCCCGTCGCTCAGCCGGGCGGCGATCGCGGTGCGTGACGCGAAGCTGCACCCGGACACGGATGCGCTGCAACTGGAGCGGGAGCTGCGCGACACCCGCGAGCGGCTGCAGACCATGATCGAGGAATACGAGACCGCGCTGGAGGAGCTGAAATCGTCCAACGAGGAGCTGATCTCGGTCAACGAGGAGCTGCAATCGACCAACGAGGAGCTGGAAGCGTCCAAGGAGGAGCTGCAGTCGCTCAACGAGGAGCTGCAGACGGTCAACAGCGAGCTGAGCGGCAAGATCGACGACCTCGACCGGGCGAACGGCGACCTGCGCAACCTGTTCAACGCCAGCGGCCTGGCGACCGTGTTCCTCGACCGCAACCTCGTGATCCGGACGTTCACGCCGGCGGTGGCGCGGTTCGTCCCGATCCAGGAGGGCGACCGCGGCCGGCCGCTCACCGACTTCGCCCTGCGACCGGCCTATCCGGACCTCGCCGAGGACCTGCGGAGCGTGCTGGCCGTCGGGCAGGACATCGAGCGCCGGATCGAGCCCTTCGGCGAGGCGCCGAGCCAGCACCACCTCGTGCGGATCGTGCCCTACCGGGTCCAGACAGGCGAGATCGAGGGCGTGGTGGTCACCTTCGTGGCGGTCCCGGCGGCCGGGTGAGAGGGGCGGCGGCAGGATCCGGCGCGCGCCGGACCGGGCCGGGTTAACCAGGACGAAAGTCGCATGCGCCCGTCCCCCGATCGGGGGAAACGGAACGGGCCGCTCTTACGTAGGTGTTCCGGTGCGATTCCTCCCGAGCCCGGACATGGCCGACGAAGACCTCAAGAAGCTCGACGAGACGATCGCCGCGCTGAACGCCCTCATCGCGAAGACCGGTTCGCCGCAGCTGCGCGCCCTCATGGAGCAGCTGATGCGCAGGCTCGCCAAGGAGTTTCCCGACCGGCGCGGGTGAGGGACGATGCGGCAGGCCCGGGATCGCAGGACCGGGATCGCAGGCCCGAAACGCGACCGAGGCGGCGGATGGAAAAGCCCCTCAGGCCGCCTGCGCGCCCTCCGCCCCCAGATAATCCTGCACCGGCTGCGCGGGGCCGCTGCGCAGCAGCACGTAGAGGAACGGCACCAGCAGCAGGGTCGCCGGGGTCGCGAAGGCGATGCCGCCCATCACGGCGCGGGCGAGCGCGGCGTTCTGCTCGCCGCCCTCGCCGGTGCCGAGCGCCATCGGGATCAGGCCGAAGAACATCGCCGAGGCGGTCATCAGCACCGGCCGCAGCCGGGTCTCGCCGGCCGTGATCGCCGCCTCCAGGGCGCTGCACCCGGTGGCCTCCCGGTGCTCCTTGGCGAAGGTCACGAGCAGGATCGAGTTCGCCGAGGCGATGCCCACCGACATGATCGCCCCGAAGATCGACGGGATCGAGAAGGTCGTGCCGGTGATGAACAGCGCGAAGGTGATGCCGCAGAACGCCATCGGCAGGGCCGCGATCACCACGAACGGGTCGCCCCAGCTCTGGTAGTTCACCGCCATCAGCAGGTAGACGGCGATCAGCGCGATCCCGAGCCCGATCTCCAGGCGCAAGAACGCGCTGCGCATGTTCTCGATCTGGCCGCGCACCGTGATCTTGTCGGGCGCCTGAAGGGTCTTCTGCTCCTCTTGGACGATCGCGTCGATGTCGCGGGCGACCGAGCCGAGGTCGCGGTCCTGGACCGAGGCGAAGACGTCGAAGGTCGGCTGGATGTTGACGTGGTTGATCACCGTCTGGGTCGGCACCCGGCGCAGCTCGGCGAGGCTCGACAGCAGGGTCAGCACGCCGGGGCCGGTGCCCGCGGTCGCGGCCGCGCGCACGAACATCGGCGTGTTGCGCAGGTCGGCCAGCGAGGCGTTGCGGTATTCCGGCGTCTGCACCCAGAGCTGGTAGGGGATCCCGGTCTTGGGGTCGGGCCAGAAGTTCGGCGTCACCTGGTAGCTGCCCGACAGCGAGATGTTCATGTTCTGCGCCACCTGCTGCTCGGTGAGCCCGAGTTCGGAGGCCAGGCGCCGGTCGACGTCCACGTAGAATTGCGGCTCGTTGACGATCTGCTGCAGGTGGACATCGACCAGGCCCTTGGTGTGCTTGAGCCGCTGGACGATGCGCTGGGCGACCTCCAGGTCCTTCTCCTTGTTCCGGCCGGAGACCTGCACGTCGATCGGCGTGATGACGCCGAAATTCAGGATCTGGGTGATCATGTCGGCGGGCTGGAAATAGGCGATCAGGTCGGGGAAGCGCTGCATCAGCACCGCGCGCAGGCGCTTCATGTAGCCGGCGACCGAGCCGTGGCCCTCCTTGAGGCTGATCAGCATCTGGCCGTCGTTGTAGGAGACGAACGAGCCGTCCGAGAACGCGAAGTTGTAGTTGGTCGAGGGCAGGCCGATGTTGTCGAGGATCTGCTCGATCTCGCCCGGCGGGATCACCTCCCGGACCGTGTCCTCGACCTCGGCGAAGACCTGCTGGGTTGTCTCGATGCGCATGCCCGTGCGGGTGCGCAGGTGCAGGGTCATCTGGCTCGCCTCGATCTGCGGGAAGTAATCCTGCCCGACGAAGACGAACAGCACGCCGGTCGTGCCCAGGATCAGGCCCACGACGCTTAAGGTGGCGAGCCGGCGGCCGAGCACCGCGTGCAGCAGCCCGATATAGCCCCGGTGGAACCGGCTGAAGCCGCGCTCGAACGCCCCGTGGGCCCGCCCGGCGAGGCGGAACACGGGCCCCGAGACGAGGCCGAACGCCCGGGCGATCCGGCCCCGGCGGGGCGGGTCCCGCCCGTCCCGGTCCTTGGCGTGCTTCTGCGCGTATTCCGGCGCCACGATCACGTCGATCAGCAGCGGCACCAGGGTGCGCGACAGCAGGTAGGAGGTCAGCATCGCGAACACGACCGCGAGCGCCTGCGGGGTGAACAGGTATTTCGGCGTGTCGGCGAGCGCGAACACCGCCGTGAAGGCCGCGCAGATCGACAGGGTCGAGATCAGCGCCGGCTTGGCGATGCCGGCGGCGCCGTGGACCACGCTCTCGCGGAACTCCTCGCCCTCCTCGAACAGCCGGTAGGTGTTCTCGATCGCCACCGTGGCGTCGTCCACCAGGATGCCGACCGCGAGCGCGAGGCCGCCCAGCGTCATCACGTTGATGGTCTCGCCCAGCGCCGCCAGCACGGCGAGCGAGGTCATCACGCAGAGCGGGATCGAGATCAGCACGATCAGGGTCGAGCGCCACGAGCCGAGGAACAGCAGGATCGCCAGCCCCGTGAGCGCCGCCGCGATGGCGGCCTCGTGCAGCACGCCCTCGATGGCGTTCGAGACGAACACCGACTGGTCGAACAGCGGCTTGATCGTCAGCCCCTCGGGGGCGGCGGCCCGGATCGTCGGCATCGCCGCCTTGACGTTGTTGACGACGTTCAGCGTCGAGGCGGTGCCGTTCTTGATCACCTGCATCAGCACGGCCTGGCCGCCATCGGCCCGGACCACGTTGATCTGCGGCGGCCCGCCGTCGCGGACATAGGCGACGTCGCGCATCAGCACCGGCTGGCCGGCCACCACCTTGATCGGCGCGAGGTTGAGGGTCTCGATCGAGGGCGGCGTGGCGTTGAGCTGGATCGGGTATTGCTGCTCGCCGATCTTGGCGAGGCCGGACGGCACCGTCAGGTTCTGGGCCGTCATGGCGTTGGTGACGTCGAGCGGCGTCAGGCCGAGCGCCTGGAGGGCGTTGAGGTCGAGATCGACCATGATCTGCCGGGGCGCCCCGCCGAACGGCGCCGGCAGGGTCGAGCCCGGCACCTGCGCCAGGGTCTGCCGGATCCGGTACTGGGCGTAGTCGTAGACCTGGTTGAGGCTGTCCTTGGCCGAGGTCAGGGCCAGCTGGATCACCGGCACCGAGGAGGCCGAGTAGCGCACGATGATCGGCGGCTGGGTGCCGGCCGGCATCGCGGCCCGGATCGAGTTGGTGGAGGACACCACCTGGGCGATGGCCAGGTCGATGCTGACCGCGGGATCGAAGTAGATCCGCTGCACCGCCGTGCCCTGGAGCGTGGTCGACTCCATCCGGCGGATGTTGTTGACGTTGTTGGAGATGCCGTACTCGGCGTAGGTCGTGATGCGCTGTTCCATCTCCGGCGTGGACAGGCCGGTGTAGGTCCAGACCACGACGACGACCGGGATGTCGACGACCGGCAGCACGTCCTTGGGCGTGACGATCAGCGCGCCGACGCCGCCGAGCATCATCAGCACGGCGAGCACGTAGGTCGTGATCCGGAACTTGAGCGCGTAGAGGACGAGTCCCATGCGGTCTCCGCCGGCCGGCGCAGGGCCGACCCCTTCGCGTCGCCTGTTGGCGTACCAAATACCCGATGGGTTTCGCTACCATGTCCGGGCAGGCAAGGGACGGGCCGCGACGCCGCAGGGCTGGGCGCTATGGGCTACGACGGTCACACCTCTCACTTTGGTACCGTGCCGGTCCCGGCAGATTCTGGTCCGGAAAGGCAGGTACGCGCTCCCTCCCCCCTCTGCGGGGGGAGGGAGAGCCGCGGTGTTTCCAGCGTATCCTGTGGGCCCCGATGTGTGAATCCGCTAGGCAAGCGGGGCGAGGGATTCTCGTCCGCACGCCTGCTCGGATCGCCCCCCTCAGCGCAGCAGCGCCGTCTTGTCCACGTGGAGCGCGGCGCCGATCTCGTCGAGCGCCTTGTGCTCGACTTCGCTGATGCCGCCGAAATCGGCCACGTCGGCGCCGATCAGGAAGACATCCTGGCGCTGGTCGATCGGCCGTTCCGCGATGGCGCCGACCAGGCGCAGGTTCTCGAGGCGGCCGGCCCGGGTCTTGGCCCGGGCGATGGCCTCGTAGAGTTCCTGCTCGACCCGCAGCGTGTCGTAGGACTTCTCGAGGATCGGGTTGGCCCGGATGCCGGCGATCGCCGACTCGATCTCCTCCTCGGCGACATCGCCGTCGGCCACGATGACGTTGGCCGCGGCCGAGACGGCCGCCTGGAGGAAGACGGCATCGCCCGCATACGACATGATCGTGCGGCCGAACCGCAGGATGGCGTCCTGGAAAATGCTCATGCCGACCTCCCGTGCGGTCGGAGATGGCGGATATTGTGGCGGCCGAGTCAAGATCCGGCCGCGCTTGCACCGGGGACTGACCTCGCGCGCGCGCATTATGGTTTCGCGGGCGGGTCCTTACGCGGTCCCGAGATCGCGGGCCGCCACCCGCAGCGCGTCGTTCATCCGGGTCTGCCAGCCGGGCCCGGTCGCCTTGAACGCCTCGACGATCGCCGAATCCAAGCGCAGGCTCACGAGTTGCTTGGTCGGCGCCTTCTGGGGGCCGCGGGACCGGCGCAGCGTCGCCGCCAACTCGGGGAACGCTTCGGCGAAGGGACGCGCTTGGCGGGCCTGCGCCGCGGTGACCTCGGGATTGTCCGGGTCGGCCGCGATCCCGGCCTGGATGCGTGCCTCCTCGGCATCCGTGATCGGCGGGAGATCGAGCTTAGGCATCCTCGTAGATCCTCCGTTCCCTACGGCTCGCCGGGCGCAGGCTGATGAGGGACAGCGCCTCGGAGCCGAGTGGCGCGATCACGGCTGCCACGAGGCGGTCATCCAGAAGGCCGATCGCCACGAAGCGCGGGCGGCCATCAGATGCCGGATGCGAGGGCACGACCACGGAATCCTCGAACCGGAGCCGATCGCGAGCGTCCGCAAGGTCCAGCCCGTGCTTGGCGAGGTTGCTCGCCCGCTTCGGCTCGTCCCAGACCACGCGCATGTGCGTATCTACGACCTGAACCGATGTCGGTCAATCAGATCGTAGATACGATTTACTCAGAGCCGCCCAGCATCGACGGGAGGACCGCCCCCGTCAGCAGCAGCGGAACCCGGAGGTGTTCCCCACGCCGAAGCGGGCATTCTCCCGGTTGCGAAAGAACTCCAGCTCGGTCATCGGCGCCTGGTCGGGATGGGTGCGGCGGATATGGGCGGCGTAGGCCGCGTAATCCCCCTGCCCCACCATCAGCCGGGCGCCGTCGCAGACGCATTTGGACAGCACCTGGAGACGGCGGCGCAGGCTCTGCTGTGGTTCCATGGCGGTCCCTACTCGGCCGGTGCGAGGTGCGGCTCGGTCTCGAGGGCGGTCCAGCGGTCGGCCCGCCAGGCCTTCAGGCAGGCGGCGATGCCGAAGCCCGCGATGGCGACCACGAGGCCGATGAACAAGGCCGCCAGCACGGCGTCGATCCGGTCGTTGAGGATGATCTGCGCCATCTGGTCGGCGTTCTTGGCCGGCGCCAGGAGCTTGCCCTCGGCGGCGGCCGTCGCGTAGCGCTCGGCATGGGCCAGGAACCCGATCTTCGGGTCGGCCGAGAACAACTTCTGCCAGCCGGCCGTGAGGGTGCACAGGCACAGCCACGCGGTCGGGATGATGGTCACGAACGCGTAGCGCTCGCGCTTCATCTTGAAGATCACCACCGTGCAGAGCGTCAGCGCCACCGCGGCCAGCATCTGGTTGGAGATGCCGAACAGCGGCCACAGGGTGTTGATGCCGCCGAGCGGGTCGGTCACGCCCTGGTACAGGAAGTAGCCCCAGGCGCCGACCGCGATGGCGGTGGCCGCGATGCTCGGCCCCCAGGACGTGGTGTTCCGGAACGACGGCACCGCCAGCCCGACGAGGTCCTGCACCATGAACCGGCAGGCGCGGGTGCCCGCGTCTACGGCCGTGAGGATGAACAGGGCCTCGAACAGGATCGCGAAATGGTACCAGAACGCCATCATCGCCTTGCCGCCGATGGCCGAGGAGATGATGTGGGCCATGCCGACCGCGAGCGTCGGGGCGCCGCCGGCACGCGAGATGATCGTGTGCTCGCCGACATCCGCGGCGGTCTGGGTGATCACCTCGGGGGTGGTCGCGAAGCCGAGCTTGGTCACGGCCGCGGCGGCGGTCTCGGGCGTGGTGCCGACGAGCGCCGCGGGCGAGTTCATGGTGAAGTAGACGCCCGGGTCGATCACGCAGGCCGAGACCAGCGCCATGATCGCCACGAACGATTCCATCAGCATGCCGCCGTAGCCGATGAAGCGGGCATCCGCCTCGCTGGCGATGAGCTTGGGCGTGGTGCCCGACGAGATCAGGGCGTGGAAGCCGGAGACCGCGCCGCACGCGATGGTGATGAACAGGAACGGGAACAGGCTGCCCGCCCAGACCGGGCCGGTCCCGTCCACGAACTTCGTCACCGCCGGCATCTGCACGTGCGGCGCGACGACCGCGATGCCGAGCGCCAGCCCGACGATCGTGCCGATCTTGAGGAAGGTCGAGAGGTAGTCCCGCGGCGCCAGCAGCAGCCAGACCGGCAGGATCGAAGCCACGAAGCCGTAGCCGATCAGCATCCAGCACAGCTGCGGGCCCGTGAAGGTGAAGGCCGGGGCCCAGACCGGGCTGGCCGCCACCGAGCCGCCACCCAGGATCGCCAGCATCAGCAGGACGAAGCCGAGGATTGAGACCTCGCCGATCCGGCCCGGGCGGATGTAGCGCGCGTAGACGCCCATCAGCATGGCGATCGGGATCGTCGACATCACCGTGAAGGTGCCCCACGGGCTCTCGGCGAGCGCCTTGACCACGATCAGCGCCAGCACGGCCAGCAGGATGACCATGATCAGGAAGGTGCCGAACAGCGCGATGATGCCCGGCACGGTGCCGAGCTCGGCCCGGATCAGCTCGCCGAGCGACCGGCCGTCCCGGCGCATCGACACGAACAGGACCATGAAGTCCTGCACCGCCCCCGCCAGCACCACGCCGGCCAGGATCCACAGCATGCCGGGCAGGTAGCCCATCTGGGCGGCGAGCACCGGGCCGACCAGTGGGCCCGCGCCCGCGATCGCCGCGAAATGGTGGCCGAACAGGACGCTGCGGTTGGTGGGGACGTAGTCGAGCCCGTCATTGTGCCGGACCGCGGGCGTGAGGCGCTTCGGATCGAGGCGCATCACCTTCTCGGAGATGAATTTCGAGTAGTAGCGGTAGGCGATCAGGTAGACGCAGACCGCCGCGACCACGATCCAGAGGGCGTTGATCGTCTCGCCGCGCTGGGTGGCCACGATTGCCAGCGCCGCGGCGCCGAGCGCTCCCACGAGGGCCCAGGGCCCGTGGTCGCGAACCTGCCTGCCGATCGCCGTACCCATCCGTCCCGCTCCCTGACCGACCGCCTCGCGCTCGGGGCCGCGGGGGCCGCCGGCTGGGACTCGCGGGTCCCGGGCTACAGGGGCGGTTTATCCTATTCGTCCGCCGTTGACGCAAGCGATCCGAGCTGTGATGCAGCTTTGGCGGCGGCACGACGCCCAATCTGTCACATCGGGACTTCGGCACGGCCAGCGCCTTCACGGGCCGGCGGCCGAATCCCGTCCCCGCCTGCCGCGAGCGAAGGAAGGGCGCCGGCGCGATCCGGCCCCGCGAGGAGCGGACAACAATGGCGAAGGTCGCATTCCTGGGTCTCGGCGTGATGGGCGGCCCGATGGCCGGACACCTCGCCAAGAAGGGCCACGACGTCACCGTCTACAACCGGACCACCCCCAAGGCCGAGGCCTGGGTGAAGGCCCATGGCGGCGCCTCCGCGGCGACGCCCCGGGAGGCCGTCGCGGGCGCCGAGATCGTGTTCGCCTGCGTGGGCAACGACGACGACCTGCGCAGCGTCGTGCTGGGCGACGACGGCGCGCTCGCCGGCATGGCGTCCGGTGCGGTGTTCGTCGATCACACCACCGCGTCGGCCGAGGTCGCCCGGGAACTCGCCGAGGTCGCCCAGGCCAAGGGGCTCGGCTTCATCGACGCGCCGGTCTCCGGCGGCCAGGCCGGCGCCGAGAACGGCGTGCTCACCGTGATGTGCGGCGGCGAGCCGGCGACCTACGCCAAGGTCGAGGCGGCGATCGGGTCCTTCGCCCGCGCCTGCCGGCTGATGGGCCCGGTGGGCTCCGGCCAGCTCACCAAGATGGTCAACCAGATCTGCATCGCCGGCCTGGTCCAGGGCCTGTCCGAGGGCGTCCACTTCGCCAAGCGCGCCGGCCTCGACGTGGAGGCGGTGCTCGACGTGATCTCCAAGGGCGCCGCCGGCTCCTGGCAGATGGAGAACCGCGGCAAGACCATGAACCAGGGCCAGTTCGAGTTCGGCTTCGCGGTCGACTGGATGCGCAAGGATCTCGGCATCCTGCTGGACGAGGCCCGCCGCAACGGCGCCAGGCTCCCGGTCTCGGCGCTCGTCGACCAGTTCTACGCCGAGGTGCAGTCCATGGGCGGCAACCGCTGGGACACGTCGAGCCTGGTGGCGCGCCTGGAGCGCTGAGGCTCGCCCACCGCGACACGATCCGGCGGCCCCGCACGACGCAGGATCGTGTCGCGGATCCCCGGCCTGGGCGGGGCTCGGGGTCGGCGCGCGTCAGATCCCCCAATACGGTGCGGCGTCGTAATACCGGTGGATCTGCTCCTCCCAGGCGCCGTCCTCGGCCGGGTCGGTGCCCTCCGGGGTGCGGGCGGGGGCGGCGCGCAGCTGCTCCTCGGTGAGGTCGAGCACGTAGGCGTCCTGCTCGGGCGCGAAGCGCAGCACCGTCCAGGGCAGCGTGTAGAAATCCTCGCCGAGGCCCAGGAAGCCGCCGAAGCTCATCACCGCGTAGGCGACCCGGCCGGAGACCTTGTCGAGCATCAGCCGCTCGATCCGGCCGACCTTGCTGCCGTCCGGCCGGCGCACGTCGGTGCCGATGACCCGATCGCTCGCGATCAGGCTGCGGGGATGCCGCGGCGCGGGGTGGGGCTGCCGCTCCGCGAGGTGGGAATGGTCCGCCATGGTCGCCTCCGGGATCGCGCTGCGCGTTTCGGTCGTTGCCTGGAAGAACGCGTTGCCTGAAAAACGCCCGGCCCGTGCGCGACGTTCCGGTCCGGGCCTGCGCCCGCCCCCTCCGACGGACGAACAGCTCCCGCATGCAGAACCCGTTCACCGCCCCAGGTTTCGGCCTGAAGCCCGGCCTCGCGCTCGCCGCCCTGGCCCTGTCCGTCGCGGGCGGGCACGCCCAGGACCGCGGCAGCGGCCTCGGGTT
>NZ_VRVD01000830.1:0-1737 GCF_008040015.1 Methylobacterium sp. WL18
GAGATACGGGGTCGCGCCGGCGAGCGCCGCATTCGGGCGGTTGGAGGTCAGGGCGGCGAGCTGGTGGCTGGTCGCCCGGTCGAGGCTGCCGATCCCGTCGCGCAGCCGCGCCGCCATGTGGCCGAAGGCGGGATCGCCCGCCTTGAGCAGGCCCTCCGCGGCCCGGCGCATCCAGGCGATCTGCGAACGCACCGTGGCGCCGCCGTTCAGCGGCAGCTTGCGGGCGGTGAGGTCGATGGCCTGGATGCCGTTGGTGCCCTCGTAGATGCCGAGGATGCGGGCATCCCGCATTAGCTGGGCCGCGCCGGTCTCCTCGACGAAGCCCATGCCGCCATGGACCTGCACGCCGAGCGAGGTCACCTCGTTGGCGAGATCCGTGGAGAAGGCCTTGGCCACCGGGGTCAGCAGGGAGGCCCGGTCGAGGGCGGACTGCCCCTCCGGGCCCCGGGAGGCGTCGAGGGCGGCGGCCGTGAGGTAGCAGATCCCGCGCGCCGCCGCCGTGTAGGCCTTCATGGTCAGCAGCATCCGCTGCACGTCCGGATGCGCGACGATCGGGCTGGTGGATTCGGCGGCCCCGACCGCCCGGCCCTGCCGGCGCTCCTGCGCGTAGGCGAGCGCCCGCTGGGTCGCGGCTTCGGCGACGCCGACGCCCTGCAGGCCGACATTGAGCCGGGCCGCGTTCATCATCGTGAACATGCAGGCCAGGCCCTTGTTCTCCTGCCCGATCAGCCAGCCGACCGCGCCGCCGTGATCGCCGAACGCCATCGAGCAGGTCGGTGAGGCGTGGATGCCGAGCTTGTGCTCGACGCCCGAGCAGCGCAGGTCGTTGACGGTCCCGTCCGGCAGGACCTTGGGCACCAGGAACAGTGAGATGCCGCGGGTGCCGGCCGGCGCGTCGGGCAGGCGGGCCAGCACGAGGTGGACGATGTTGTCCGCCAGGTCGTGCTCGCCGTAGGTGATGTAGATCTTGGAGCCGGTGATCCGGTAGGTGCCGTCGTCGGCGCGCTCGGCCCGGCTGCGCAGCAGGGCGAGGTCCGAGCCCGCCTGCGGCTCGGTCAGGTTCATGGTGGCGGGCCATTCGCCCGTCACGAGCTTTTCCAGGTAGCGCGCCTTCAGGTCCTCGGAGCCGTGGGCCGCGAGTGCCTCGATGCCGCCCTGGGTCAGCAGCGGGCAGAGGCCGAAGGCGAGGTTGGCGCCGTTCCACATCTCGGTGCAGGCGGCCTCGACCAGCTTCGGCAAGCCCTGGCCGCCATGGTCGGCCTCGGCCGAGAGGCCGTTCCAGCCCCCGTCCGTGAAGGTGCGGTAGGCCTCGCGCCAGCCGGGGGGTGTGGTGACCGATCCGTCCGCGAACGGGGTGCCGTGCCGGTCGCCGACCCGGTTCAGCGGCGCGAGCACCTGGCCGGCGATCCGCCCCGCCTCGGTGAGGATCGCCTCGGCGTCGTCCGGGTCGACGCCGTCCAGCCCGGCCACGTGCCGGAGGGTGAACAGCATCTCGGGAACGGGGGCGCGGTAGCTCATCGGGTCGTCGCTCCTCTCGGCCCGCCCGCTTGATATCCCGGGGCGGGTTTGACCGCGCCCGGGCACCGGGGCTACGGCGACCCCAGGATAGGCGCGCGACGGGCGCGCCGCCATCACTTCGCGACGGCTTCCCGCATGAACGATCCCGGGTCAACGGTCCCGGCCGCGACCCGGCGGCTCGACCCCGACGCGGCCGGGACCGTTGACCCGGGATCGTTC
>NZ_VRVD01000831.1:0-1732 GCF_008040015.1 Methylobacterium sp. WL18
CTGCACGATCAGCCGGAGCCCGTCGCGCACCGCCACGATGTCGGCGCCCTGGTCGCCGCTCGGCGGGGTCCGGTGCGCCCGCCAGCCCGCCCGGGCCAGGCGGTCGGCGCAGTAGCGCTCGTAATCGATCCCGTCGCCCGGCGCCTCGTCTTCCTCGGGCAGCGCGATGGCGGCGGCCTCCGCCTCGACGATCGCCAGCATCCGGGCGCGCTCCGACTCGGCGAGGTCGGCAAACCGGGGCCCGATCTGCGGCAGGACGGTGCGGTCGAGGAAGTACGCCCGCTCCCGCAGCCAGCCGTCCTCGATCCGGTTGCCGTAGGCATCGGAAAAGCTCTCCTGCCGCCGCCGCAGCGCCAGGGTCTCGCCATGGGCCCGGGCGATCCGGCGCACCCGCGCCCGGAACCGGCGGGGCCGGCCGAGATGGCGCCCGAGGACCAGCGCGAGGGCCGCCCCCGTGGCCGCGAAGGCCGGCGGTCCGTACCAGAGCCCGAGCGGGCAGCCGATCACGGCCGTCCAGAACAGGCGGGCGACGGGGTTGGGCTTGCCGGGCATCGGATCTCGGGTCGCGGATGAGCCCGCCGACCCTGGCAAGCGCCCCTTGCCCGATGCTGAATCCCGGCGGGAAAGCTGTGGATGCAGGCCCGCGGGCCTAATCCTTCTGGCCCTTCCGGCGCTGGTGGCCGAGCCCCATGCTCTTGGCGAGGCTCGAGCGCGCGGCGGCGTAGTTCGGCGCCACCATCGGGTAGTCGGGGGCGAGCCCCCACTTCTCCCGGTAGGCTTCGGGCGTCAGGTCGTAGTGGGTGCGCAGGTGCCGCTTGAGCGACTTGAACTTCTTCCCGTCCTCCAGGCACACGAGGTAGTCGGGCTGGATCGAGCGCCGCACCGAGACCGCGGGCCGAAGCTCCTCCACCGGCGGGGCCGGCGGCTGGCTCAGCCCGTGCAGGGTGGCGTGGACCGCGGCGATCAGTCCGGGCAGTTCCGGCACGGGCACCGGATTGTTGCTCACGAAGGCCGACACGATGTCGACGGACAGCGCGAGATAATCCAGGTCCTCTCCGACCGTGGCGTCCATTCCGAAACCTCCCGTCGCTTCGTCTCGGCCGCCATCGTTCGGCGTGTGCCGGCCGGAATCTGTGTCTGTCGAGGCTGATACAGGCCTATAAAGCGGCAGGTACTATGATGTGATCAATATAAGGGCAAGACCAATTTGTAAGTGACCACAACAGCCAACGTGATTGCAGCCTGCATTGTCGAATACTGTACAAAGCCGGCTCGTCCCGTGGCGGCCGGTGCGGGCCACGCGCGGCATCGGTGCATCCGGGCGTTGCACCTGCGGGAGATTGTGCCATCTGGTAGGGCGGCGGGTGCGCCGCGGCGCGCCTTGCAAAGCGCGTCACCCAGGCGAGGGGCCCCCATGCGCGCGCACAGATTCGGGCCGTCGGCGCCGTGAGCACGTACCGCTTCGACAAGCTCCTGGCGCCGCGCTCGGTCGCGCTGGTCGGAGCCGTGGCCCGCGAGGGCTCCCTCGGGCGCAGCGTGCTCGACAGCCTGCGCCGGGCGGGGTTTCCCGGCGCGATCCTGCCGGTCCAGCCGGATCACGAATCCGTGGACGGCCTGCCCTGCGTGAAGCGGGTCGCCGACCTCACCGTGGTGCCGGACCTCGTGCTGATCGCGGTGCCGCCCGCGAGCGTGCCCGAGGTGGTCGCCCAGGCCGCCGCGATCGGCGCCGGGG
>NZ_VRVD01000832.1:0-1732 GCF_008040015.1 Methylobacterium sp. WL18
GGGTCTACCGGGGCGTGCCGCAGGGCGGATTCGTCCGCCACCCGGTCCGGGCCGACGCGCCGCTCTCGGCCGATGCCTTCGTGGTCGAGGACCTGCCCGACGGCAGCGAGATCGTGCTCAGGGGCGGCCAGGCGCTGCTCTCCGAGGAGATGAAGGGCCAGATCCGGGTCTCCGGCGACGACGATGATTGAGCGGCTCACGGGCGGCCCCCAGGCCGGGCTGGTCGGGTTCGCGGTGCGCCGGCCGCGCGTGGTGCTGGCCCTGGCCTGCGCGCTCCTGGCGTTCGGGCTCTACGCCCTGCGCAGCGCCCGCTACGACGTGTTCCCGGAATTCGCGCCGCCCACCGTGACGATCCAGACCGAGGCGCCCGGCCTCGATCCGGAGCAGGTCGAGGTCCTGGTCACCCAGGCGATCGAGGGGGCGGTGGGCGGCCTGCCCGGGCTGGAGACCCTGCGCTCCTCCTCGATCCAGGGCCTGTCGGTGATCAGCGCCGCGTTCCGGGCCGGCAGCGACGTCGACCGGGTGCGCCAGCGGGTCAACGAGCGGCTGGCGGCCCTGGCCGGACGGCTGCCCCAGGGCGTGATGGCGCCCGCCATGACGGCGCTGACCTCCTCGACCTCGACGGTGCTGCTGATCGGGCTGACCTCGGACAGCCGCAGCGCCATGGACCTGCGCACGCTGGCCGACTGGACGGTCCGGCTGCGCCTCCAGGCGGTGCCGGGCATCGCGCAAGTCTCGGTCTACGGCGGCGGCGTGCGTTCGCTCCAGGTGCAGGTCCGCCCCGACGACCTGATCCGCTACCGGGTCGGGCTCAACGACGTGCTGGCGGCCGCCCGCAAGGCCACGGGGGTGCGGGGCGCCGGCTTCGTGGACACGCCGAGCCAGCGGGTGGTCCTGCGCACCGAGGGGCAGTCGCTCACCCCGGAGGCGCTGGGGCGCACTGTGCTGGTCAACGAGGGCGGGGCGAGCGTGGTGCTGGCCGACGTCGCCACAATCCTGGCGGCCCCCGAGCCGGCGATCGGCGCCGCCCTGGTCGACGGCAAGCCCGGCGTGCTGCTGATGGTCGGCGCCCAGGTCGGCGTCGACACCAGGACGGTCACCGGCCGGCTGGAGGCGGCCCTGGCGGAGCTGCGGCCGGCTCTGGCCCGGGCCGGAATCGGCCTGCACGCCGACCTGTTCCGGCCGGCCAACTTCGTCGACGTCGCCAACGGCAACGTCCTGCAGGCGCTGCTGCTGGGCGGCGCCCTGGTGGTGGTCGTCCTGCTGGTCTTCCTGGCCGACTGGCGCACGGCCCTGATCAGCGCGGCCGCGATCCCGCTCTCGCTGATCGCCGCGGCGCTCGCCCTCCAGGCCTGGGGCGAGAGCCTCAACACCATGACGCTCGGCGGGCTGGCGCTCGCCATCGGCGAGGTGGTGGACGACGCGGTGATCGGCGTCGAGAACGTCGCCCGGCGCCTGCGCGAGAGCCGGGCGAAGGGCCGGGCAGAGGGCTGGGAAGCCGGCGCGGCCCGGGTGGTGTTCGACGCCATCCTGGAGGTGCGCGGCGCGGTCGCGTACGCGACCCTGGCGGTGCTGCTGATGTTCCTGCCGGTGCTGGCGCTCACCGGCGTCGCCGGCCGCCTGTTCGGCCCCCTGGCGCTCGCCTACATCGCCGCCGTGCTGGCCTCGCTGCTGGTGGCGCTGACGGTGACCCCCGCCCTCGCCCTGCTTCTGCTCGCCGGGCCCGGGGCGA
>NZ_VRVD01000833.1:0-1725 GCF_008040015.1 Methylobacterium sp. WL18
GCCACGCTCGACCCGGCGGTCCTCGGCACGCCCGCGCACCCGGCCGAGCCCGCGCAAGCGGCCCCGACCGGGTCCGATCCGGTCTCGACCGCCCTGCCCGACTACAAGCCCGAGGCGCCGAAACCCGAGCCGGCTCCGGCGCCGGTCGTGACGGCACCCGTCGCGCCGGCCGATCCGCTCGGCGCCGCGATCTTCGCACGGTTCGCCGACACCGCGCCGCTGCTGCTTCGCCTCACCGGCAAGGACCGTGACGCGATGCGCGCGTTCTACGAGGCACGGGCCTACAAGCCGCTCTGGATCGCCGACGGCGGCTGGACCGAGGCTGCCAAATCGGTCTCTGCGCGCCTTGCCGCGGCTGCCGAGGACGGGCTCGACGCCCGGGCCTACACGGTCCCGAACCTTGCCGGAACGCCTGACGCGAAGGCTGTGGCCGACGCCGATCTCCGGCTCTCGGCGGCGGCTCTGCTATACGCCAAGGACGCCCGGGGCGGCCGCATCAACCTGGCTTCCATCTCCCGCCTCATCACCCCGCAGCTCGATCTGCCCGATGCCGGTGCGGTCCTGACAAAGCTGTCCGAGGCAGGCGCCAACCCTGGCGAGGCCCTCCAGGCCTACAATCCCTCGACGACCGGCTACCAGGCGCTGAAGACACGCCTTGCCACCCTGCGCGGACCGGCCCCGACCGCCGTCACGCCGTTGCGCCTGCCCCCGGGTCCGGCCCTGAAGACCGGCATGCGCGACCCGCGGGTGCCGCTGCTGCGCGCGCATTTCGGGCTCGAGACGCGCCCGGCCGGGACGCTCGACCGCGCGCCCGGCGAGCCGGAGGATTACGACGCGACGGTGGCCGACGCGGTGGCGAAGTTCCAGCGCGGCCGCGGCCTGCCAGGCAACGGCGTGCTGAACGTCCAGACCGTCCTGGCACTCGCCGATGCCGGCCGGCCGGCGCGCGCGAGCGGCAGCGAGGCCGAGCTGATCGTCAACATGGAACGCTGGCGCTGGCTGCCCGGCGACCTCGGCCCCGACTACATCCTGGTCAACATCCCGGAATACCGCCTGCGCGCCTATCGCGGCGGCAGCTTGCGCGACGAGGCCCGCGTGATCGTGGGCAAGCCGGAATCGCGCACGCCGCTGTTCTCCGGATTGATGGAATACGCGGTGGTGAATCCGTCGTGGTACGTGCCGCCCTCGATCCTGAAGACCATGGCGCCCAAGCTCGCCGGCTACGGCGGCAAGACATGGGGCGGCTACGAGGTGGTCCGCCGCGGCGGCCACGTCTCATTGCGTCAGCCGCCGGGCGAGCGCAACGCGCTCGGCTTCATCAAGTTCATGTTCCCGAACCAGCACGCGGTCTACCTGCACGACACGCCGAACCGGTCGTTGTTCTCCGCGGCCAAGCGCGATTTCAGCCATGGCTGCGTCCGCGTCGACGACCCCTTCCGCCTGGCCGACGCCGTGCTGCCGGACTGGTCCGAGGCGCGGCTCAAGAAGCTGATCGGCAAGGGCGAGCGCACGATCCGGCTGCCCGCGAAGCTGCCGGTGCATCTGGCCTACTTCACAGCCTACGTGGACGACGGCGGGACGTTCCGCACCCTCCCCGATCTCTACGGGTACGACGCGCCGATGCGCGCCGCGCTCGGCTTGCCCGGCGGCGGCGGACCGGCGATCGCCAAGCTCCCGGAGGAGAAGGCGCGCCGGAAGCCCGAGGCCGCACCCGTGGCCCAGGCC
>NZ_VRVD01000834.1:0-1723 GCF_008040015.1 Methylobacterium sp. WL18
GCCTACGGCCGCGCCCGCGACCGGGCCGAGGATCTCGCCGAGGACGGCCGCGACCTGGCGCATGCCGCCTACGAGCGGGCCGACGGCCTGATCGACGACGGCCGCCACCTCGCCCGCGAAGCCCGCCGCCGCGGGGAAGTCTACGGCCGCCAGGCGGTCCGCTACGCCGACGGCAACCGCACCAGCACGCTGCTCGGCCTCGCAGCCCTGGCCTTCGCGGCCGGCTGGCTCACCCGCCGCGGCCGCTGACGGCGCGCCCGATCCGGACACGTGGGACGCGTCCTTCCGCACCCGTTGGGCGTTCGGAGAGACTCGGCCCCTGACATCGCCCGGCCTCCCCGAGGGGCCGGGCGCCGTCCTGTTGAGGCCCCGGGAGGGCGCGGCCGATGAGGCGGTTCGGAAAGCTTCTCCTGCGCCCGGAGGTCGTCTTCCTGGCGCTCGCCATCGGGCTCGGGCTCGCCGCCGCGGTGGCCTACTGGGCCTCGCGCGCCACGGTGCTGACGGTCGCGGTCGCCCCGAGCGACGGCACCGAGCCGGCGGTGATCCAGGCCTATGCCGACGCCCTTGCGAAGCGGCACAAGGAGATCCGCCTCAAGATCCTGCCCTTCGACGACGTGCGCGACAGCGCCGAGGCGCTCCGCGACGGCCGCGCCGACCTGGCGGTGGTCCGCCCCGACGTCGCGCTGCCGGATAACGGCCTGACCCTCGCCATCCTGCGCGATCAGGCCATGATCATCGCCTCGCCCGAGGCGTCCGGCATCACCAAGTTCCCCGATCTCGACCGCAAGCGCCTCGCGATCCTCGCCCACCGGGATGCCGACGAGACGCTGATCCGGTCGATGCTGGCCCATTACGGCCTGACCCTGGCCGGCCGGGACATCACGGGACCGCCGCCGCCCCGGCAGGTCGCCCTCGTGGAAGTCGGCGAGGCCGACCTCACCAATGCCTTGACCGGCAAGCAGGTCGACGCCGTCGTCTCGGTGATCGCCCCCACGGCCCCGACGGCGCAGCGCATCGTGGAGCGCGTCCAGGCGGCGAGCCGCAGCCGCAAGGTCGCGTTCGTGGACGTGGAGAATGCCGACGCCATCGTGGCCCGGATGCCGCGCCTCCAGATGGTCAGCATGCCGGCCGAGACCTTCGGGGGCAGCCCCAAGGTGCCCGAGGCGGACGTCCACACGGTCGGGGCGTCCTACCGGCTGATGGCGCGCTCCAGCCTGCCCCGCTCCGTGGCGGCGGACGTGACCCAGCACCTGTTCGAGCTGCGCAGCGGCATGGCGAACGTCGCGCCCGCCGCCGACTACGTCCAGGCTCCCGCCTACGAGAGCACGGCCGGGGCCACCAGCGCGCGGCTGCCGATCCATCCGGGCGCGGTCGACTATTTCGAGCGCGAGCAGCAGAGTTTCGTCGAGCGCTACGAGACCTGGATCTACCTCGTCGCGTTCCTGGGCGGCGGCATCGGATCGGCCTTCGCGTGGGTCGGGCAGCGCCTGTCCCGCCTGCGGCGCGAGCGGATCGAGGAGGCGACCGACCGGCTCCTGGCGATCCGGCAGGAGGTCCAGGACACCGAGGGGAGCGGCCGTACCGAGCCCGAGCGCCTCGCCGCTCTGGCCCGCGAGATCGACGACCTCGCCGGCGACATCGCCAAGCACGCCCTGGAGCGGCCGACCGAGGCCAGGACCCTGTCGGCGGCCGCCATCGCGATCGACGCGGCCCGCTCCACGGT
>NZ_VRVD01000835.1:0-1722 GCF_008040015.1 Methylobacterium sp. WL18
CCGCCCTGCTGCCGCTGACGAGCGCCGCCTACCCGGCCCATGAACGGCTGGCCGCGAGGGCCGGCACCAGCGAGCGGCTGCAGCGGACCGGTTGGATCAAGGCCTACCGCACCGAGGCCGCCTTCGAGGCCGCCGCGCTGGAGCGGGAGATCCTGTCCGGGCACGGGGTGGCGTTCGACATCCTCGACACGGCGGGGATCCGCGATCTGGAGCCCGCCCTGGTGCGCCCCTACGCCCGGGCGATGCTGCTCACCGAGACCGGATCGGTGCGCGAGCCCGGCCGCCTGATCGAGGCCTGCGAGGCGCTGTTCGCCGGCCTGGGCGGAAGGCGGCTGCGCGGCAGCGTCGAAAGCCTGTCGCCGGAGGCCGAGGGCTGGCGCGTCATCCACGAGACCGGCGCGGTGCGGTCCAGGCAGGTCGTGCTGGCGGCGGGCGCCGCCTCCGGGTCGATCGCGAGAAGTCTGGGCTACCGTTTCGCGGTCGCGGCCGAGCGCGGCTACCATCGTCACTACGCCCTGCACCCGGACAGCCCGCCCCTGACCCGCCCCGTGCTCGACACGGGTGCGGGCTCGATCCTGTCGCCGATGGGCGATCACCGGGTGCGGGTGCTGTCGGGCGTCGAACTCAACGCCCGCGACGCCGCCCCGGACCACACCCAGATCGAGGCGGCCTCCCGCGAGGCGGGGGAGACCCTGCGTCTCGGCGGCCCCCTCGACAACGAGCCCTGGCTCGGCTCGCGCCCGTCCACCCCGGACGGCATGCCGGTGATCGGCCCGGCGCCGCGCCACACGGGCCTGCTGTTTGCGTTCGGCCACGGCCATATCGGCCTGTCCACCGGGCCGATCACCGGCGAGATCGTGGCCGACCTCGCCACCGGCCGGACCCCCGCGGTCCCGGTCGCGCCCTTCGCGCCCCAGCGCCTGCTGGGCTGGCCGCGCCTGCTGTGACGCTCAGCGCCAGTCGTAGGGATCGTACGGCTCCAGGGCCGCCCGGATCTGCCGCAGGGCCGCCGGCTGGCGCTGGAGATCGGCCTCCCGGGCGAGCGCGCGCAGGAACGCCCGCGGGCCGTGTTCCAGGTCCCGGGCCAGGCCGTCGTAGCGTTCGGCCGGCTCGACATGGGGCGGGTCGACGGTGACGCGGTAGTCGAGGCCGCAGGTCGGCGGATCGATGCCGAGCCGGTAGCAGATCTGCACCCGGGCGAAGGGCTCCCCGGGGCGGCGCACGACCCGGTAGCCGCCGCGCGTGAAGGCGCCGCCGGTGGCGCGCTCGGCATAGGCGAGGATCCGGTCCACCGTCGCCAGACTTTCCGTCTGCCGCGTGCGCACGAGGTCGATCGCGGCCCGTTCCGTGGGCAGGAACGGCTGCGCATCGGCGCCGGAGGCGGCCGATGCGATCAGCAATGCGAGGGCGAGACGTCTCACGGCTTCCTCATGCAGACGGCCACCGGCTGGGCATCCTTGGCGGCCTTGGCGGTCATGTCGAGGCAGCCGACCGTGGCGATGCCGTCGGTGACGGTCACGGACGGCACCACCGCCATGCCCCGGCAATAGGCGCCGATCAGGTCCTCGTCGCGGTGGCAGGCGACGTCGAGGCGCACAAGCGCGTTCATCGGCGGCCCGGCAGGCCCGGTGGCGCCTTCGATGCCACGATCCCCCGCGGGGCCGCGCGCGCCGGTGGCGCCGTTCAGCCCCGGCGGGCCCTGTGGACCCGGCGGTCCCTGGT
>NZ_VRVD01000836.1:0-1717 GCF_008040015.1 Methylobacterium sp. WL18
GGGTGAGGTCGTTCATTGGACGGCCTCCGACCCGAGCGCCTCTCCCTCCCCCCTCCGCGGGGGAGGGTACCCTGCGCAGCAGGGGGGGAGAGGGGCGGTGCGACGGTTCTGGGTTTCACGCCCGTCGCGACTTTTCCGGATACGGCGCTCCCCTCTCCCGACCCGCTTCGCGGGCCACCCTCCCCCGCAGAGGGGGGAGGGGGCCGGCTCTCGGGCAAGCCCGAGAGCCGGGGCGGAGAAGGGGCCAGGCACGGCGCTCACGCGGCGATGAACTCGTTCCACTTGCGCACCATGTAGGTGTTCTCGTCCATCACGGCGTTCCAGCAGGCGACCGAGCCCATGCGCTGGTCGAAGGAGCCGCCGTCGCGGGTGGCGCCGGCCTTCTCGATCAGGGTGCCGTCCGGGCCCAGGATGTCCCTCTCGGCGGGCTTGCCCTCCATCCAGAACGCCCACTCGTAGGGCTGCATGTTCGCCTGCGCGGTCTCGAGCACCGCGGAATAATAGCCCTGGCGGTTGAGGTAGGCCCCGGCCCAGCCGGACAGGAACCAGTTGATGAACGCGTAGGCCGCGTCGAGCTTGCGGCCGCTCAGGGTCTTCGGGATGCCGAAGCCCTGGGCCCAGGCGCGGTAGCCTTCCTTGAGCGGCTGGTAGGTGCAGGGCACCCCTTGCGCCCGCACCTTGGTCACGGCGGGCGACCACATCGACTGGATCACCGTCTCGCCGGACGCCATCAGGTTCACGGATTCGTTGAAGTCCTGCCAGAAGGCCCGGAACTGGCCGGCGCGCTTGGCCTCGATCAGCACCTTGATGGTGCGGTCGATCTCGGGCTTCGTCATGTTGCCCTTGTCGCCGTAGGTGTAGTCGCCGGTGGCCTCCACCACCATGGCGGCGTCCATGATGCCGATGGACGGGATGTTCAGGATCGACGCCTTGCCCTTGAACTCGGGGTTGAGCAGATCCTTCCAGCTCTCCACCGGCCGCTTGATCAGGTCGGGCCGGATGCCCAGCGTGTCGGCGTTGTAGGTGGTCGGGATCAGGGTCAGCCACTCGGTCGGCGCGGACGCGAAGGTCTTGGCGGCCTGACCCTCGAGGTAGAACACCTTCTTGGGCGCGGTGCCCTGGTCGCCGATCCGCTTGCCGGCCACCTCGCCCTTGGTGAACACCGAAGAGATCTTGTCGGCGAGCGCGATCCGCCTGGCGTCCAGGCCGCCCAGGTTGCCCGACGGGATGATCTTCTTGAGGCTGAAATACTCGGTGTCGACCAGGTCGAACGAGTTCGGCTGGGTGACCACCCGCTTGGTCACCTCGTCGGTCACCACCGGGATGTACTCGAGGGTGATGCCCAAATCCTCCTTCACCTTCCGGGCGATGTCCGCCGACTGGCTCACCGCGGTGCCGAGGTAGCGCAGGGTCACGGGCTCGGCCGCGTGCACGGCCGGGAAGCCGGTCACCGGCATCGCCGCCAGGGCCGCGGCCCCTTTCAGGAGCGTGCGTCGGCTCGGCTTCGAGAACGGGTCCATATTCGTCTCCAAAGGTCTACGCGTCGAGGCGGTGGGCTGCGGCTTCGTCCCAGCCGACCGGGATCGTGTCGCCCGGCCGGAGCGGGCGGGCCGCGAAGGCGGCATCGCTGAGCACGGCGGTCAGGGCGGCCGAGCTGTCGGGCGCCCGCTCCAGCCCGTCGGCGTCGAGCCCGACATGGACGCTGGTGCCCTGGTAC
>NZ_VRVD01000837.1:0-1711 GCF_008040015.1 Methylobacterium sp. WL18
GGCCTGCACCCGGGCCGCCGCGGCGGTATCGGTGGCGAGCGCGAGCGCCATCGCGGCCCGCTCCTCGCGGTCGAGGGTGCCGAGCACGTACTCGGCCGCGCGCAGGTCCGGGTCCGAGCCGGGATTCGCGGTCAGGTCGCCCGGTCCGCCGGTCACGTGACCGCCTCCAGGCAGGTCTTCAGCGATGCGAGCGCCCGGTGCAGCCAGGTCTTGATCGTGTTGACCGGCCGGTCGTAGCGCTCGGCCAGCTCGTCCCGGGAGCGGCCCTCGCAATAGGCCAGCACCACGCAATCCCGGTGCGCCGGCTCCAGCCGGCCGAGGCAGGCCCCGAGCGCGTCCCGGTCCAGGAACGCCGCGGCGTCGTCGTGCGGGTCCATCAACCGCGCCACCCAATCCTCGCCGTCATCCCGCACCGGTCCCTGAACCTCGGCCGATCCCTTCCGGCGCAGGCCGTCGATCGCCCGGTTCCGGGCGATCGTGCACAGCCATGCGAACGGGCGTCCGGCCTCGGGGTCGTAGCTCCCGGCGGCCTGCCAGATCCGCAGATACGCGTCTTGCAGGACGTCCTCGGCAAGGGACCGATCGCGCTGGATACGCAGGATCACGCCGAAGAGTTTCGGGCTGGTCAGGTCGTAGAGTTCGGCCAGGGCGGCCGCCTCGCCGCGCCCGATCTCGAACAGCAATCGGCGCAGCCGCGCATCGTCGGCGCCGTGAAGGCCCGGCGGCACCCGGTCCTGAGGCGCCCCCGCGGCAAAGATCGGTCCGGCCAAGATCCGTTCCAGCGTCCGCGCGCCGTTCCCCTGCCGGTCGCGCTCCCGTAAGATAGTTCTAAGCGCCCCCGCGCGTCCTGTCACATCGCCGGCTCCGCGCGGGACCCGCGACGGGTTCGCCGGCTCAGCGATCCGCGCGCGGCGCCGCGCCACGGGTGTCGCAGGCCGTGCCGACAGCCTATCTTAGTCTGATTTCGCGCGTCCGGCGGCGCCGGAGCAGAGCGAACGAGTCGAAGGAATCTCATGGCGACGCAGGGCGAGTGGAAGATCCCCGCGCAGGCCCAGCCCAGGCCTGCGGATTACGGCTACGATCTCGATCGGGCGCTCTCGTCGGTGCTCGCCCTCTCGGCGCGGGTGCCGGAGAGCGCCTTCACGGCCGAGACCCTCGGCACCGAGCGCGCCGGCAACGGCGTGGTGATCCGGGAAGACGGGCTGGTGCTCACGGTCGGCTACCTCGTCACGGAGGCCGAGAGCGTCTGGCTCACCACCCGGGAGGGCCGCTCGGTCCAGGGTCACGTGCTCGGCTTCGATGCCGCAACCGGCTTCGGCCTGGTCCAGGCGCTGGGCGATCTCGGGGTCCCGGCCCTGCCGCTCGGCCAGTCGGCCGGCCTGAAGACCGGCGACCGGGCCGTGGTGGCGGGGGCGGGGGGGCGCCAGCGCTGCGTCGCCGTCGAGGTCGTGGCCCGGCAGGAATTCGCCGGGTACTGGGAGTATGTCCTCGACGAGGCGCTGTTCACCGCCCCGGCCCACCCCCATTGGGGCGGCACCGCGCTGATCGGCGCGCAGGGCGAGCTGCTCGGCATCGGCTCCCTGCAATTGCAGCAGGGCGGCAGCAGCAATGCCCGCCCGATCAACATGGTGGTGCCGATCGACCTGCTGCCGCCGATCCTCGACGACCTGGCCACGCGCGGGCGCGCCAACCGGCCGCCGCGGCCCTGGCT
>NZ_VRVD01000838.1:0-1707 GCF_008040015.1 Methylobacterium sp. WL18
GGCCGGCCGGGTGCCGCTTCTGGTGGGGATCGGGGCGCTGCGCACCGACGACGCGATCCGGCACGCTCAGGCGGCCCGCACAGCGGGGGCCGACGTGGGCCTGCTTGCCCCGGTCTCCTACACGCCGCTCACCGACGATGAGGTGTACCGGCATTTCGCGGCCGTGGCGGGGGAGGGCGGCCTGCCGCTCGTGATCTACGACAACCCGGCGACCACGCATTTCCTGTTCTCGCCGGCGCTGATCGGCCGGATCGCCCGCCTGCCGGGCGTCGTGGCGGCCAAGTGCCCCGCACCGGAGCCGTCGGCGGCCGAGGCCGGACTTGCCAGCCTGACGGAAGCGGTCCCGGCGGAGTTTCCGGTCGGGTTCAGCGGCGACTGGAACGTGACCGAGGCGCTGCTCGCCGGCGGCACGGTCTGGTTCAGCGTGGCCGGCGGCCTGTTTCCGAAAACCTGCCTGGCGATCGTGCGTGCCATCGAGTCCGGCGACGCCGCGCGGGCCCGGGCGCTGAACGAAGCGCTCGCGCCACTCTGGACGCTGTTCAAGGCGCATTCGAGCCTGCGGGTGGTCTACGCCCTCGCCGACCATCTCGGCCTTTGTCACGCCGAACCGCCACGGCCGATCCTGCCGCTGCCGCCGGAGGTCCGGGCGGACATCGTCAGCACCGTCGAGCGCTTGAACCTCGCCTGACGCGATCTCGGAAAAGATCACACCGCCCGGGGCGGGGGCTCCAGCACGGCGAGCACCCGGGCCAGCTCGGTCCCGCGCTTCATCACCAGCCCGCTGGCGGCGATCACCGCGTAGGCGCCCTGGCGGCGGGCGAGCTTCGGGTCCTTCTCGATCCGGTAGAGCGGCATCTCGGAGGCGCGGCGGTAGATCGAGAACACCGCCTTGTCCCGGCGGAAATCCATGGCGTAGTCGCGCCACTCGCCTGCTGCGACCTGCCGGCCGTAGAGGTTGAAGATCGTGCGCAGCTCGTCCCGGTTGAAGGCGATCTGCGGGGGTTCCGCACGGGCGGGGAACGGAATGACATGGCCCGCCGCTTCCTCGGGCCTCGACTCCGCGCTCGTCCGCTCCGTCATCGTCACTCCGTAGTGCCCATGCTGTGCCGGATGATGGCCCCCGCGCCCGCGACCCGCAAGGGTGACCCCTCCGGGACCCCGTGTCGCCCACGACACATCCAAGCGACAAAAAACACGGTTCTGCCCGAATGCCGCCTTTCCCGGGCCGCGTTGCCCTGGCACAACACTGTCTGAACCTCGCCGGCTCCTGCCGGACCAGCGGCCGAAACCCAGCTCCCCAGCCTTCGGTCGCCGGTCGGGATTCCAGAATTCGGCACTCCGAGGTTTCGAGACCCAATGACTTCAGGCCGCCCCTCCGGGCGGCCTTTTTTCGTGGCGTGTCCTGCACCTCGCCAGGTGGATCGTCCCCGAACGTGGCTGCCGGCGTTCGGAAAAAGACGATCCCAGTCAGAGCCCAGCGCATCGTGCCGGCTGCGATATCCAGCCCGATGCGCAGGCCGAGCGGTTTTCGTCCTCCCGTTTATCGCCGGATGCAGGTAAGGCGGGCCGCATCATGGGTCCGCCCACCTTCGACGACAGCTTCATCCAGGCCCTCGACACGCTGTTCGCGTGGCGCCGCGACGTGCGCCGGTTCCGGCCGGACGCCGTGGACCCGGACGCCCTGCGCGCCTGCCTGGATGCGGCGCA
>NZ_VRVD01000839.1:0-1702 GCF_008040015.1 Methylobacterium sp. WL18
GGGCTACCGCCACTGGCCGGAGCCGTCCCGGGCGGCGAGCCCGCCGCCGCAGGCGGCCAAGAAGCCCCAGACCGTGCGGGTGGCCATGGCCCGGCAGGCCTCCGAAACGCTCAGCCTGACCCAGACCGGCACCACCCAGGCCTTCGACACCGCGAGCCTCTATCCGCGGGCGACCGGCTACATCGTCGAGCGCAAGGTCGATATCGGCTCGCACGTGAGGAAGGGCGACCTGCTGTTCCGGATCAGCGCGCCCGACCTCGACCAGCAGTTGGTCCAGGCGCAATCGCAGGTGCTGCAATTGCAGGCGGCGCTGATCCAGGCGCGCGCCATGGTCGATCAGGCCGAAGCCAACCGCCACCTCGCGGACGTGACCAACCGGCGGACCTCGACGCTGGCCGGCAGCGGCACCGCGACCCAGCAGAACGCCGACACCGCGCAGGCCGGGGTGCTGGCGCAGGGCGCCAACGTCGACGCCGTCAAGGCGGCCGTGAAGGTCGCGGAGGCCAACATCGCCGCCCAGGAGGCCCAGGTCGCCCGGCTCAGGGTCCTGACCGGCTTCGAGGAGATCCGCGCGCCCTTCGACGGGGTCGTGACCACCCGCAACACCGATGTCGGCGACGCGGTCACGGCGGACACCAACACGGGCGCGCCGCTGCTGACGCTGGCCCGGGACGACGTGCTGCGCATGGCGGTGAACGTGCCGCTCTACGCGGCCGACGGAATCCGCGACGGCCTGGAGGCCAAGGCCGAGGTGGCGCAGCTCCCTGGAAAAATCTTCCCCGGCCGGGTCTCGCGCTCGTCCACGACCCTGCTCCACGCCTCGCGCACCCTGGTGACGCAGGTCGACATCCCCAACCCGGACCGGGTCCTGCAGGCCGGCCTCTACATCACCCTGACCCTGGCGATCCCCCGGGTGTCCCCGGCGGTGTCGGTCCCGAACGACGCCCTGATCTTCGACCAGGACGGCACCCGGGTGGCGGTGGTGGGGGCCGGCGCGGAGGGCGGTCATGTGGTGCGGATGCGCCCGGTGACGATCTTCCGCCAGACCGGGACGATGCTGGAGCTGCGCACCGGCCTGACCGGCGGCGAGCGGGTCGTGGTCGGGCCGCCGGCGTCGCTGCGCGACGGCGACCCGGTCGCCCTGCGGCCGGAGGGCAAGGCCGGGACGTGAAGACTTCGACGTGAAGGCCGGGACGTGAGGGCCGGCCCCGGCCCGTCGCTCCGCACAGCCTGAGACCAGCTACAGCGAAGATAAGCCGCGCGACTCGGGGGCTCCGCGCGCGTATTCCGCCCGGAAATCTCGGGGATCCATCATCAACACCCGGATCACGAGAGCGAATTCCATCGTCATGGCAGTAAAAATCCTAGGTCTTCTGACTGCAATACTAGGATTATCTCTGATCGGTTTCGGATACAAGCTTGCGGCGGTCGGCGGGTCGCCGTTCTACGGGGTGGTCGGCCTCGGCCTGCTCGCCGCCGGGATCCAGCTCGCCCGGCGCCGCCAGGGCGGCTTCTGGCTCTACGCGCTCACCCTGGCGGGGGCCTTCGCCTGGACGATCCAAGAGGTCGGGTTCGACAAGTGGCAATGGATCCCGCGCGGCGCGCTGATCCTGTTCCTCGGCCTGCTGCTGTCCCTGCCGTTCGTGCCCGGCGGCCTGCGGAACGCGCCGACAAGCCCCTGGGCGCCGGGCCTGGGCAACGG
>NZ_VRVD01000083.1:0-12138 GCF_008040015.1 Methylobacterium sp. WL18
GGCCGCCAGAAGGCCCGCGCGCTCGCCGGCGGCGCTCGCCAGGACCGGCTCCGGAGCATTGTCCGGGGCACGGCCGAACACGTGCAGCCCGTCGCGGAACGTGGTCTCGCCGAGGTCACAGAGATGGGCGTCGAGGCGGGTGAGCGCTTCGTCCATGGGCGTGTCCGGCCCGATCCCGGCACCCGCCAGCAGTCCGGCGGCCTCCGCATCCTCCAGGATCGCGGTGGCGATCAGCCCGGCCCGGCGTGGATCGAGCACGCTGGCGGACGAATATTCCTCCACCAACTCGCGCAGGCGCGCGGCCTCCGGCGACAGGGCGTGCACCTCCGTATCGGGGGTGAGATGGCCGAGCGCGATCCCGCCCAGCCGGCGTTTGAGCGGCGCGGCCTCGCCCGGATCGTCCACGATGAACGGGTAAATGACTGGCAATCCGCCGACGCAGAGCGCCGGGAAGCAGCCGGGCGACAGTGCCACCGCCTTGCCGGGCAGCCACTCGGTGGTGCCGTGGGTCCCGAGCTGTACCAGCGCATCGAAATTCTGCCGGAGCCCGAGGTGGAACGCCAGGTAGGCGTGGGTCGGGACGCGCTCGGGATCGTGGTAGCCGGACTTGCGGTCGGGGTCGCGACCACGGTCTGGCTGGAGGAAGAGCGCGAGTTTACCCGCACCAGCCGCAACAGCTTCGGCAGTCACACCGCGGCCCGCGGGTAACGCCACGTGCCCCCTCTCCCGTTCGGGAGAGGGTTGGGGTGAGGGATCAGGTCTTTCCGGACGAGGCGCATCCCTTACCCTGTCCCTCTCCCGAACGGGAGAGGGGACCCACGACTCCTCCGGCAAGGCGTGCGAAAGCTGCTTCGCTTCGAGGCTGCCCGGACCGCCGTGTGACGCTGGCCGACGTGCAGCGGCATCGACTGTGACCATCCGGAACCGGAAAAGATCACCGCGACACACCGGGTCGGCGGCCGGCTCGCCCCAGGCTGCGGTCAGCGCGTCACGCATTCCTGCCGGCAATCCGGCGAGCCAAGCGCCATAATCCGCCAGCGGCACCACGAACCCCGTCTCGCCCTCGGTAAGCGCCTGCATCAGCACGGCTGGTTCGGGCGGCAGGCCGGTCGCGTAACCCGACCCGGCAAGATCGGAAAAAATCGCGCGGGCGCTCTCGGGGGTGTCGAGGCCGACCGCGAAGCCGGCCCGGCCGCCGCGGGCGGGATAGTCGGACAGCACGACGGCCACCCGTCGCTCGGCCCGGGGGAGGGCGGCGAGACGCAGCCAGCCCGCCGCTCGTTCGGCCAGGGCTTCGATGCCGGCCGGATACGGAACCGCCCGGCGCTCGGCGAAGCCGGCGACCTCGGCGGCTTCTTCCTTGAACGAGATCGGGAAGCCGGAAAGCCGGCCATCGAATTCCGGCAGGGCGACCTGCATGGCGAGGTCGGGGGCGCCGAGGCCGCGGGCCGAAGCCTCCCAGGCCGCCTGGGGCGAGCCGACCGTGTAGGCCTGGAGCACCGGGCAATCGGCGCCATCGAGGACGAAGTCGATCCCGTCCTCCCGCGCCGAGAAGGCGGTGGCGGCGATCACCAGATCCGGCTTGCGGGCCCGCACGGCCTCGGCCACCGCCCGGGCCGCCTCGGGCTCCTTGAGGCTCGACACCGCCATCGGCAGCACGCCGATGCCGCGGGCGCGCAGCGACGCGACCAGGGTGACGAACGGCGCGGTATCGCCGCCCAGCACCGCGGAGCGATAGACCAGCAGCAAGACCAGGGGTGCCGTGCCGGTCCGCACGTCGGCCAGCGGAACCGCCGTCTCGGCTGCCGCGATGGCGATGGTCAGAGGCAGCGCGCCGCAGCCGGGGCACCAGGGAAACCCTCGTGGCAGCGGCTGAGGCGGCTCGACCACGCCGCCCGCACCGATCCGGACGGCCAGCAGGCGCAGCATCCGCCGCAGGTTCTCCGGGCCGCCGGCGCGAAAATATCCGTCGAGCTGTTCGGCGAGGTCCGGATCGGTGGAGAAGCCGGCGAGCCGTGGGTCCGGCCGGTCGTCGCCCGGCAGCACCGCCAGCACGACGCCGTGCGCCCGCGCCGCGGCGGCACAGCGCTCGATGCCGTAGCGCCAGTAATCCAGACCGCCGAGGCAGCGGATCACCACGATCTTCGCGCGGGCGACGACGCGCTCGACGTAGAGGTCCACCGACATCGGGTGCCGGAGCTTGGCGAGCTTGGCGAGCCGTAGGCTCGGCAGCCCGGGCTCTGTGGCATGGGCTTGGCCGATGCCGGCGAGGTCGCTGTCAGTGAACGACAGCACGACGAGATCGCCGGGCTCCTGCCCGAGATCCACCGCCGCCTCGCCCTCGTCGAGGGAGACCGTATCGATGCGGACGAGATGCATGGCGCGCCTCCTAGGCCACGCCGGATCGGGCGTGCGCGCAGCGTCTCAACGAGGGAGCGCGCGCGATCGCGATCATCCCGCGAGCGCCGCGGCGACGGCGCCCTGGTCGAAGCCCTTCAGGCCGATCACCACAAGGCGCCCGTCCCGGTTCTCGCCCGCCCGCCAGGGCCGGTCGAAATGGTGGGCGACGCGCCGGCCGACGCCCTGCACCACGAGGCGCATGGCCTTGCCCTCGACCTCGGCGAAGCCCTTGATCCGCAGCACGCCCGCGGCCTCGGCGGCCTTCTCGACGCGGGCCGCGAGGTCGCCGGCGGTGACGGCGGGGCGGATCGGCAGGGCCACGGTCTCGAAGTCGTCGTGTTCGTGGTCCTCGCCGTCGCCGTGATGCGAGGGGCGGGCGTCGAGGTCGTCCTCGGCCGCGGCGCCGAGCCCGAGCAGCACCAGCGGGTCGATGGCGCCGTTCTCGGTCTCCACCACCTTCACGGCGCGGGGCAGCTGCGCCTCGACCTCGGCACGAACCCGGGCGCGGGTCTCGGCGTCGAGCAGGTCGGACTTGTTGAGGACGACGAGGTCGGCGCAGAGGAGCTGGTCTTCGAACACTTCTTCCAGCGGGTTGTCGTGATCGACCGCTGTGTCGGCGGCGCGCTGGGCGGCCAGGGCTTCGGGATCCTCCGCGAAGGCACCCGTCGCCACGGCTGGCCCGTCCACCACGGCGACGACGCCGTCGACGGTGACCCGCGAGCGGATCGCCGGCCACTGGAACGCCTGGACCAGCGGCTTCGGCAGGGCGAGGCCGGAGGTTTCGATCAGGATGTGCTCCGGCGGCTCGGCGCGACCGAGCAGGCTCTCGAGCGCCGGCACGAAGTCGTCGGCGACCGTGCAGCAGATGCAGCCGTTCGGCAGCTCGACGATGGAATCCTCGGTGCAGCCCTCGACGCCGCAGGCGGCCAGGAACGACTTGTCGAAGCCGACATCGCCGAACTCGTTGACCAGGATCGCCAGGCGGCGGCCCTTGGCGTTCTCGATGACGTGGCGGACCAGCGTCGTCTTGCCGGCCCCGAGGAACCCGGTGACGATGGTGCAGGGGATCTTGGTCACGATGGTCATTCCGCAGCCTCCAAGGTGCCGGCCGGACGCGGGCGGGGATCGGGAAAGGGCGGGATGCGGGCGATCACGCCGGTCTTGAATGCGGCGGGGCGTTCCCGCCAGGGCACGATGCCGTCCGGCGTCGCCGCGTAGGCCGCGAGCCCGTCCAGGATGGTGGTTGCCGACTCGGCCGGGTCCATGTCGCCGTAGACGTAGGTCCAGCGGTTCCCGGATGCGACTGCCACGGAACAGGGCCGCTTGCACACCGACAGGCACTCGACGCCCTCGATCCGCAGCTGCCCGGCCGTGTTGCGCGCGTGCAGGGCATCGAGCAGGCGCGCGCCGGCTCGGGGCCCGTCCGGATCGTCGCCCGGGCGGCGGCAGGTCGTGCAGACGTAGAGGACGGTCTCGGGGAGGACGGCCTCAGGCATGGGCCGTCCCGCGCGCGCTTCCGTGGCCGAGAGCCTGCCAGGCCCAGCCGAAGCCGAGGCCGATCAGCATCCAGAAGACGAAGCTGATCGCCAGCGAACGCGCCGCGAACTGCGCCGCGAGCGCTGCGGGAAGCTCCGAGGACACCTCCGAAGCCAGCGGCGCGCCGGCGACGTGCGGTGCCACGATCAGCACGAGCCCGCCCAGGATCGCGATCAGTGAGCGCCGGATCGTGATCAGGTACAAGCCCATCCCGGTGGCGGCGGCGGTCATGACCCACCACGCCTGTCGGGCGGCGAGCGGTGCCGCCTCGCTGCCCGGCAATTCCGGCGGCAATCCCAGGCCCGGGGCCAGGGCGACGCTGGCAAAGCCCGCGATCGCGAACGCGACACCGACCTGACGCGTCGGCTCACGGCCGCAGGCCAGGATCGCCGCGCCGAGCAGGAGGGCATAGCCGACCCCGCCCACGAGCGTTGCCAGAGCCGTGAAGGCCATCCGGGGCAGGCCCTCGCCGGGCTGCCACTCGGGCGCGGCGTCGGGGGTAGCGTGATCGTGCCCGGCATGCGCCAGCACGACCGGAAGGCCCCGGTCGGCCTGATGCGTCTGCTTGGTCTCGTAGCGCTCGGCCGCCACGATCAGTGGTGAGGTCAGCGTCAACTCGAGGCCCGTCACGACGACGGCCGCGAGGAAGCCGGCGGCCAGGGCCGCCGACAGAAGCCGGATGATCATCCCTGCGCCAGGGGCGTCAGTGACAGGGGAAGTTCTGGGTGTGCCGGAAATCGTGCGCGGCGTTGTGCAGCGCGATCGCCGGCGAGAAGCCCGCCATGAACAGCAGGCCGAGGCCCAGGAAGGCCGCGAGCGCGACGGCGACCGGGCGCTCTCCGGCGCGGGTGCCGGTGGCGACGGGGGCGAGGGTCGAGGTGGTCATCAACATGTCTCCAGCCGCCCCACCGGCGGCATTGCGGGATCTCGTCGTGACGGCAGGTCTCCTGGCTCGCGGCTCGGCGCGCCTGCCGCCTTCCCGGATCGCTCCGGTGGCCTACTGGCAGACGCTCGCCGCTCACAGTTGCGGGGGCAGCCGCGGATTCGGGGTTCGCACCCCTCACCGCATTCCCTTTTCACCCCGTCGCCGGGGCACCGTCACGCCATCGTTGTAGACGCATGACAGCTCTCGCACAACGGACGCGCAGCGGAATCGTTTCCGACTCTTGGGGTACGGCGCGGATATGCGGGTCGGGCGGTCACCGGGCGCGTCGAAACGCGTCCGGGCGCGAGTCGCCGACGCGCGCTTCCGCCGTCGCAGCTTGGCCGTCGGCACCGGCGCCGTGTAACGGCCGGCGTGGACGATCCCGGTCCGTATCCGATTCTCGAACCCGTGAGCGTTGATGTCGATGCGTACCTTGTCGCTGGCCCTCGCCATCCTGGCGGCGGCGTCCCTTCCGGTCCGGGCCGACGACCGCGCCGCCGCGCTCGTCGCCGGGGGGCTTGTCGTGGGGAAGACCGACAGGATCGCCCTGGCCGCGGAGGAGCTGTACCTTTCGGAGCAGGCCGTGCGGATCGACTATCGGTTCCGGAACCAGACCGATGCCGACATCGAGACCACGATCACGTTCCCGATGCCCGACATCACCGGCGACTCCGAGATGCTGGTCTCGATTCCCGATCCGGCCCACGACAACTTCCTGAAGCTCCAGGCCGCGGTCGATGGCGAGCCGGTCGAAGCGCAGGTCGAGCAGCGGGCCTTCCTGATGCGGAGCGCCACACCGCCCGTGGAGATCACCGCCGAGCTCAAGGCACTGGGGATCCCGCTCGTGCCGACCACCGCGGCGACGGAAGCGGCCCTGCGCCGGCTCGGCGAGCGCCAGCGCCGCGACCTGATCGCTGCCGGGATCCTGGAGCGGCAGGAGCACAAGGACGGGACGATCGCGGACGCCCCGCTCTGGACGCTGAAATCGAAGTTCTGGCGCCGGCAGGTCTTCCCGGCCGGGCGCGAGATCGCGATCCGCCAGAGCTACGTTCCGAGCCTCGGGGGTCTCGCGAGCCTGTCCTACGGCGCGCCGACCCTCGACCCGGCGCAGAAGGCGCACTACGCGACCCGATATTGCACGGACCCGACCTTCGAGCGGGTGGCCCAGGCCCTGTATCGGCGGGCGAGTGCCGACGGCAGCCGGGCGTTCCAGGCCTACGAGCGATCCGTCTCCCACGTGATCACCTCCGGGGGCGACTGGGCCGGCCCGATCGGCGTGTTCAAGCTGGTCGTGGACAAGGGCGATCCCGCGACCCTGGTCTCGTTCTGCGGTGCCGAGGTGAAGAAGACCGGCCCGACGACCTTCGAGATGATCGCGAGGGACTACGTTCCGAAGCGGGATATCGATATCCTGCTGCTCAAGACCAGGTCGGGCGGATGAGACGGTCGGGCGGTCTCGAGCGCTCGCCGCCGAAGTGGATACCGGTTCGGCGTAAGCGAGCGCGTTGTATCAAGAACTGAGGGCCGTTCCCGATTGCCCCCCGATCGGGAACGGCCCTCACGGCGGGCCCATGGGCTTGACGGGCCGGGTTCGATACGGGCACCGCCGGGCGCGCCTTCCGGCCGCGTCCTCCGCGTCCGGTCCAGACCGCTTCGGAGACACGATGGCCCCGGCAGACGCCCCGACACCCGCCCTCGTCGATCTCGCCGCCGGCCGCGCCCCGCAGAGCGTCGTCGAGGCGGATGGGACCTGGCTGGAGCTCGACCTCGGCGGCCGCTTCCCGGTCCAGTCCGTCGTCGTGATCCCGGGCGGGGAGGGCGATTCGGTCGCGGAGGGCGCCATCCTGTTCTCGCAGGACGGCGCATCTTGGTCCGAACCCGGTATCGCGTTCCGTCAGGTCGAGTCGGGTGCGGGCACTGCCGTCATCGAGGCAGATGAGCGCGCCTGGACGCGCTTCGTGCGCGTCGCGATTCCGGCCGCGATGCCGAACGCCACGGTCCGGGTCATGTGCGAGGAGGCCGCGTTCGACCTGATCGCCCTGCGGGCCATGCTGGGCCTCGACGTGACGCTCCTGAACGAGAAGCCCGGCGCCAACGCCTTCACCGCCTACACCCTGGAGAGCAGTCCGGGCCGCACGAGCCGCGCCCTGGTGGGCGTGGCGGTGTACCAGAACGGCGCCTTCGGCAATTGCCTGATCCAGTACATCATCGCGCTGTCCGTCGCGAAGGCGCTGAACCTGAAATACGTGGCGGTTCCGAAGTTCGACCGCAGCAAGGTCATCTTCCTGACCGAGCGTCTGACCTGTGACGGCATCACCTTCCTGCCGCCGGACGAGCCGCTGCCGGCCGATGGGTATTTCCTGTCCGGCCTGTTCTTCGATCCGACGCAGTTCCAGCGGCAGGTGAGCCTCGACGCGCCGCCGGATTCACGGGCGATCATCCAGGGGATGATCCGCCCTTTGTTCAACGGCTTGCCGGCGACGTTCCCGCCCAAGCCTGATGACCAGCTCCTGATCCACATCCGCTCGGGCGACATCTTCAGCACCTGGGTCGACCCGCATTATCCCCAGCCGCCCTTCGCGTTCTACCGCATGGTGATCGACCGGCTGCTCGGCGAGGGCCGCATCCGTTCGGTAAAGCTGGTCTTCGAGAACCGGCTGAACCCGGTGATCGCCGAGGTCGAGGCCTACGCGCGGGGCCGCGGATTGCCGGTGGAGACGCAGAGCGAGTCGCTGATCGCCGACGTCACGGCCCTGGTGAACGGCCGCTACCTCGTGTTCGGCCTGGGGACCTTCGGCCCGGCGATCTGCCACCTGTCCGAGCGGGTCGAGCAGGTCTTCTACTTCGCGTCCAACTGGCCGCAGATCTTCCGGGGCATCCCGTCGATTGACCGGGTGGTCGAGGTCCGGGATTTGGAGGAGCGCTACATCAAGGTCGGCGAGTGGCAGAACACCGACACGCAGCGCCGGATGATGATCGAGTACCCGGCCGAGGCGCTGGCCTTCGACGACGCTGCCTGAGGATCAGGGCTTGTCCTCACGGTGCTCGACGGGGTCCGCGATCGCCCCGCGCGCCTGTACGGCATCCCGGTACAGGCGCTCGACGTCCCGCTTGAACGCGGCCCGGGAATCGTCCCGAGAGTAGAACATGTGGCCGCCGGGGTAGACCGCGAGGCTGACCCGCCCGGCGCCGTAGGCCGGCACCTGTGCGAGCAGGAGCTTCGAGGCGTAGTAGGGCGTCACGAGATCGGTGAAGCCGTGGGCGACGAGCACCCGGAGCCGGCCGTCCAGCGCCAGCACGCCCTTCAGGTTTGACAGCGCCTCCGGGGCCTGCCGGCCCGAGCCCCACGTCCAGCCGCGGTTCACGGCATTGTTCAGCAACTCGTAGCGCATGTTCGGCACCGGCCATTTCAACGTGCGCGCGTAGAGGTCGAGCATCGCGCTGGTCAGAGGCGCCTGAAGTGCGGTGAGCTGGGGGTCCTCGAAGCCCGATTGCGCTGCGTCCGGATTCGGGTCCCAGCCGGTGATGCCGGTGTCGTAGGCGCTGGTGACGCGCTGCTCCGCCCGGTCGAACTCGCGCTGGACGCTGCGGGTGGACAGGCGCGCCGCCTGCGCTTTCACGAAGGCTGCGTCGAACCCGGTGAAGGCCGCGACCTTGTCGGTCATGCGGGCGACGGCGGCCTTGTCGCCCGGGCCCTTGAGCAGGTCGGCGAGGTAGGGGCCCGCCGCGTAGGCCTCGGCGTCGCCGAGCAGAGCCGGGCTCGGCGCCGTGCCCGCCCGTTCGAGGGCGCCAGCCGCCAGGGACGGCAGCTTCAGCACGTAGCCCCAGGGATTGGCCCGCGGGGTCTCGAGCCAGCCGAAATCCAGCACCGGCGACAGCAACACCAGGCCGGACAGGCCAACGCCGATATCCTCCTGCAGCTTCTCGGTGATCAGCGGCCCGCGGAAGCCGCCGTAGCTCTCGCCGACGAAAAATTTCGGGCTCGCCATGCGGTCGTTGACCCGCAGGTAGCGGGCGATGACGGCCGCGAGCGTGGCGGCGTCGCTGTCGATGCTCCAGTAGCTCTTGCCGTTCCCGTCCGCGGCCCGGCTGTAGCCGGTGCCGACCGGATCGATGAAGACGAGGTCGGTGAAGTTGAGCCAGGTGCCATCATTGGGCGTCAACGCTACCGGTTGCGACGGGCTGATGCTGGCGCCCCCGGTCGGCAGCCGCCACGGGCCGATCGCCCCGATATTCAGGTAGGCGGACGCCGCCCCCGGACCGCCGTTGACCGCGAAGGTGACGGGGCGCTCGCGCCCGGACTGCGGGGCCATCGTGTAGGCGACGTAGGCCACCTCGGCCTGAAGCTTCCCGGCCTCGTCGACGAGCGGCAGGCTGCCGGCCGTGGCGGTAAAGTCGAGGGTCCGTCCATCGGGGAGCGTCACACTCTGGCGGGTGGTCGAGTCCGGCGGCAGGCGTCGGCCCTCCGGCCCGCGCGGCGCCGGCTTGGCCTCCGCTTGCGAGCCGGGATGGTGTGCGTCCTGCGCGTGGAGCGGCAGCGGCGCCGCCAGGGTCAGGACGAGCGCGGCATGCGCGAGACGCTTGCGGAGGAGCACGGTCAAGCCTTCTTGTTCCAGCGGCCCGAATCGTCCTGCTGCCAGTAGGCGACGGTGTGGCCCGCCTCCTTGGCCTGGCGCCACTGCTCGCGGGCGCGCAGCAGGGCGTCCTGGTCGGTCCCGTCGAACAGGATGCAGATCCGCTCGTAGCTCTGTGCGTCCGGCGGCAAGTCGGCGCCCTCCACCAGGAATCGGATGGAGGCCGTGTTGGGGTTCACGTCGCGGAGCGTCAGCACCACCGGCTGGCCGGCCGCGTCGGGATCCCGGTCGGTTCCGTGGGGTAGAAAACTCTCGTCGGAATAGGTCCACAGGTGGTCGTCGAGGGCCTGAAGCCGCTCCTCGGTGGCCGCCTGGATCGCGGCCTGCCAGCCCCGGCCGAGCGAGCGCTCGACGAGGTTCGGCAGCACCTTCTCCAGGGGCTGTCGCTGCATGTGGTAAAACAGGATCTCGGTCACGGTCCGACCGATATAGGGTTCGGGGCCACGGCGCGAGCAGCGGCGCGGAGCCGCGCCCCGGCGCTCAGACCAGCCGGCTCTGCTCGATCGCCGCGCCGACGAACCCCTTGAACAGCGGGTGCGGCTCGAACGGGCGCGACTTCAGCTCCGGGTGGAACTGCACGCCGATGAACCATGGGTGCCCGACATGCTCGACGGTCTCGGGCAGAAGCCCGTCCGGCGAAAGGCCGGAGAAGCGCAGACCCTTCGCTTCCAGCCGCTCGCGGTAGGCCATGTTGACCTCGTAGCGGTGGCGGTGGCGCTCCGAAATCTGCGTGGACCCATAGATCTGAGCGATCTTCGAATCAGGCTCGAGCTGCGCGTCGTAGGCGCCGAGCCGCATCGTGCCGCCGAGGTCGCCGACCGCGGCGCGGCGCTCCAGCTCGTTGCCGCGCAGCCACTCGGTCAGCAGCCCGACCACCGGCTCGGAGGTCTCGCCGAACTCGGTGGAGTTGGCGTCCGGGACGCCGGCCAGCGAGCGGGCGGCCTCGATCACCGCCATCTGCATGCCGAAGCAGATGCCGAAATACGGGATGCGCTTCTCGCGGGCGTAGCGGGCCGCGCGGATCTTGCCCTCTGCCCCGCGCTGGCCGAAGCCGCCGGGTACCAGAATGCCGTTCAGGCCTTCGAGGAACGGCGCGGGATCCTCGCGCTCGAACACCTCGGCCTCGATCCATTCGAGGTTGACCTTCACCCGATGGCTGATGCCGCCATGGATCAGCGCCTCGGTGAGCGACTTGTAGGCGTCCTTCAGGCCCGTGTACTTGCCCACGATGGCGATGGAGACCTCGCCCTCGGGGTTGCGCACCCGGTCCGATATGGTGGTCCAGCGCCCGAGATCCGGCTCCTCGCCGTGCTCCAGGCCGAAATGGCCGAGCACCTCCCGGTCGAGCCCGGCCTTCCGGTAGGAGAGCGGCACCTCGTAGATCGAGGCCACGTCGAGGGCCTCGATCACCGCGGTCTCGCGGACGTTGCAGAACAACGCGAGCTTGCGCCGCTCCTCGACCGGGATCGGCCGATCGCAGCGGCAGAGCAGGATGTCGGGCTGAATGCCGATCGAGCGCAGCTCTTTCACGGAGTGCTGGGTCGGCTTGGTCTTCAATTCGCCCGCCGACGGGATGTAGGGCAGCAGCGTCAGGTGGACGTACGCGCAGGTGCCGCGGGGCAGTTCCTGGCCGAGCTGGCGGATCGCCTCGAAGAACGGCAGCCCCTCGATGTCACCGACCGTGCCGCCGATCTCGACCAGCACGAAGTCGAACGTGTCGTTGCCGTCGAGGACGAAATCCTTGATCGCGTTGGTGACGTGCGGAATCACCTGGATGGTGGCGCCGAGATAGTCGCCGCGCCGCTCCTTGGCGATGATGTCCTGGTAGATCCGGCCGGTGGTGATGTTGTCGGCCCGGCTCGCCGGCACGCCGGTAAAGCGCTCGTAATGGCCAAGATCCAGGTCGGTCTCGGCGCCGTCGTCGGTGACGAACACCTCGCCGTGCTGGGTCGGGCTCATCGTGCCCGGATCGACGTTCAGGTAGGGGTCGAGCTTGCGCATCCGCACCCGGTAACCCCGGGCCTGGAGTACGGCGGCCAGCGCCGCCGAGGCGAGTCCCTTACCGAGGGAGGAAACCACGCCGCCGGTGATGAAAACGTACCGCGTCATGGGCCTCGGTCCATACAGAAAGCGCTGGCCTTTGCCAAACGGCAAGCCTGCCGGCGATGGAATGGTTGGGGATCAGGCGGGCAACGGGAACGGCCCGCCAGGGCGGACCGGAGCTGAGCCGAATCGTCGGCCCTCGCTCATCCGCCGCCTGACCTCTTGCGGCTCACGGGGCCGGTTGTCACGCGCGTCCAGTGCCGACCCGGTATCCGTTTCGGCCATGCGCCGCGTCAGCGCGACTGCGGCGCCTCGGGTACGGCCGGCTGGGCCGGGGCGGTCGCGGGCGCCCGGTCCTGCTGCTGGCGCAGGGTGTCGAGCAGGTTGTCGGCCCCGGTCGGCTGCTTGGCCGGCTGGCCGGCGGGCGTCGACGCGCCGGTGTCGAGGATCGACTTCGGCGCCGCCGAGCGGTGCGACATCACGGCGAGCAGCATGCTGGTGGTGAAGAACAGGGCGGCCAGGATTGCGGTCGCCCGGGTCAGGGCGTTGGCCTGGCCGCGGCCGGTCATGAAACCGCCGACGCCGCCACCACCGCCGCCC
>NZ_VRVD01000840.1:0-1702 GCF_008040015.1 Methylobacterium sp. WL18
GGGCAGCCTCGGCCGGCCCGGGGCGGATCTGCGGCGCCTGCCCACCGGCCTGGACCTGCGCAACGTCCGGCTTGTCGAGGGCGTGCGCGCGGCCTTCGCGTTCGGCGTCGTGATCCTGATCAACATCTGGGTGCAGTGGCCGCCGCTGCTCACCATGGCGCTTGCCGCCAACCTCGCGTGTTTCTGCGACAATGGCGGTCCGATGCGGGCGCGCCTGCGCGTGCTGACCGCGTTCTCGCTGCTCGGCGGCCTGCTCTGGGCGGGCCTCGGCCTGCTGCAGCCCCTGGGGCTGCTGGTGGTGGTGCCGATCTCCTGCGCGCTGATCTTCGCGTGCTCCTACGTCCGGGTCTGGAGCGTGCAGGCGCAATCGGCCGGGAACGTGCTGGTGGTCGTCCTGTGCATCGCCCTCGACCGGCCGCTGACCCTGGAGCAGGCCGGGATCGTGGCGCTGATGTTCGCGGCCGGCGGGCTCTGGGCGACGCTGCTCGCCCTGGTGATCTGGCGCCTTCACCCGTACCGGCCGGCGCACCGGGCGGTGGCCGAGGTCTGGCACGGCCTGGCGCGGCTCTGCGGCGACCTCGAGCGGCTCGTCGCCCTGCCCGATCCCGACGCGGACGCGTTCGACGGACATGCACGCGGCCACCGGCGGGGCGTGCGCGCGAGCATCGAGGCCGCCCGCACCATGATCCTCGACCTCGCCCGCTCCCGGGAGCGCGTCTCCGAGCGCACTGCCCAGGCGCTGCTGCGCCTGGAGAGCGCCGAGCAGATCTTCTCGGCGCTGATCGCCGTGGCGGAGCTGATCGACAGCCGCCCCGATGCCCGCCGCCGGGCCCTGGCCAAGACCTTCCTCCGGCGCCTGCGCCCGCTCCTGGTCACCATCGCCCGGGCGATCCGCGACGATGCCAGCCTCGATCTCGCCCGGCTGGAGCGCTCCATCGCCCGGGCGGCCGAGGACCTGTCGGAGGATCCGACCCTGGCGCGGCTGGCAGACCCGATCGTCGGGCGCGTCCGGATGGGCGCCAAGCTGTCGACCCCGGAGGGCTATCGGCCCGGCGGCACCCTCACGGACGGCCGCAGCCTCGACCGCTGGACCCGCTATTGGGAGCCGCTGCGGCAGAACTTCACCCCGGCCTCGCCGAACCTCCGGCACGCCCTGCGGGCCACCGCGGTCGCGGCGCCGGCGCTGGCCGCGACCCTGACCTATGCCGGCGCGTTCACGCACTGGCTGGTGATGACCGTGGTGCTGACCATGCAGCCGTTCTACGCCGCGACCTGGCAGCGGGCGCTGGAGCGGATCGGCGGCACGGTGCTCGGCGGCCTCGCGGGGGCGGTGCTGGCCTACTACGCCACAACCCCGCTGGTGGAGGCCGGGCTGATCCTCGTGCTCAGCGTCGTCGGGTTCGCGGCGCGCCAGATCTCCTACGGCTTCTTCGTCACCTGCCTGACCCCGCTGGTGGTGCTGCTGGTCGAATTGCTGGAGCCCGGCCACAGCTCCTGGGAGATCGTCGGCATGCGCGCCGGCTTCACCGTGCTGGGCGGGCTGATCGCGGTGGCGAGCTGCCTCCTGCTCTGGCCGATCTGGGAGCCGGACCAAGTCCGCCAGGAGTTGCGGCGGGCGCTGAAGGCCCATGCCGGCTTCGCCGAGGCGGTGCTGCTCAGCCTCCCCGGCGAGGCCCGCGACGCCGTCGTGCCCGCCCGGGCC
>NZ_VRVD01000841.1:0-1701 GCF_008040015.1 Methylobacterium sp. WL18
GCTCTGGGCGCGCGGCCCGGCCCGCATCGCCGCCCTCGCGTTCGGGATCGGCGCGGCCGAGTGGCTGCGCGGACACCTGTTCACGGGTTTCCCCTGGAACACCCTCGGGATGGCGCTCGCCCAGAACCTCTGGACGCTGCAATGGGGCGCCGCGATCGGCCTCTACGGCCTGACCATCCTGGCGGTCCTGATCTGCGCCGCGCCCGCGACCCTGGCCACGGGCTCGCACCCGCGCAGCCGGTTCGGCCCGAGCGCGGCCGCCGCGATCGCCCTCGTCGGGATGGCGCTCTACGGGGCCTTGCAACTCGGCCCGCCCGACCCGGTGGTGACCGGCGTCCGCCTGCGCCTCGTCCAGCCGAACCTGCCGCAGGACGCCAAGTTCAGGCCCGAGAACCGTGCCGACATCGTCGACCGCTACATCGAGCTGAGCCAGCGCCCGACCGAGGGGGGCGAGCCCGAGCCGACCCATATCGTCTGGCCGGAATCGGCCTTCCCGTTCCTGATCCAGCGCGATCCCGACGCCCTGGCGAAGGTCGCGGCCGGCCTCAAGCCCGGGCAGCACTTGATCACCGGGGCGGCCCGGGCGGAGGAACCCCTGCCCGGCGAACGCCTGCGCTACTTCAACGCCGTGATGGTGATCGGGGCGGACGGCAGGATCTCGGACAGCTACGACAAGGTCCATCTCGTCCCGTTCGGCGAGTACCTGCCGGCGCCCCTCGACGCGGCGCTCCGGGCGTCGGGCCTGCGCCAGTTCGTGGCGATCCCCGGAGGCTTCTCGGCCGGTACGCTCGCGGCCCAGCGGATCCTGACCGTGCCGGGCCTTCCCCCGGTGGCGGCGACGATCTGCTACGAGGCGATTTTCCCGCACGCGATCCTGCCGGCGACGGCCGCTTCGGTGCCGCGCCCGCCCGGGCTGATCCTGAATGTCACCAACGATGCCTGGTTCGGCGACACGCCCGGGCCCCGCCAGCACCTGGCCCAGGCTCGGCTGCGCGCGGTCGAGGAAGGGCTACCTCTGGTGCGCGACGCCAACACCGGAATCTCCGCGGTGATCGATCCGCACGGCCGCATCGTCGCGCAGACCGCCCTCGACACGGAAACCTGGCTCGATGCCGACCTGCCCACCCGCATCGTGGGCGGCACCCTGTATGGTCAGTTCGGGGACGCCGCCTTCGCGTTGATGCTCGCCGCCTGCCTGGGCGGCGCCCTCACCGCCCGGTTGCGGGCATGAGCCCCGAGCGCACGGCCCCGGGCCGGATCCTGCTCGGCCTCGCGCTGATGCTGGTGGCGTTCAACCTGCGCCCGGCGCTCAGCACGATCGGGCCGCTGCTGGCGACCATCCGCGAGAGCACCGGGCTCAGCGCCGGCGGCGCGGCAATCCTCACCACCTTGCCGGTCCTGTGCCTGGGTATCGCGTGCGCCCTGGCGGCGCCGCTGATCCGCCGGATCGGGCCCGACCTCGCCGTGCTGGTCGGAGCCACGATCCTGGCCGCGGGCCTGACGCTCCGGGGACTCGGCGGCCTCGTGCCCCTGTTCGCCGGGACGGCGCTCGCCGCAATCGGGATCGGCCTCGACAACGTGCTGCTGCCGGCACTGGTGAAGCGCGACTTTTCCGGCAGCGGCGGGCTGATGACCGGCCTCTACACCATGACCCTCTGCCTCGGCGCTGCGGCGGGCGCGGGCGCCGCGGTGCCGGTGGAG
>NZ_VRVD01000842.1:0-1685 GCF_008040015.1 Methylobacterium sp. WL18
CGTTCGGCCTCCGGCTGCCTGTGCGGCCGGGTCGGCTGCGTGTCCTCGCCCCGCATATCGGTGTCCACGCTCATCGGTTTCCGCCCGTACGCGGCGCGACGGTCCGTACAGGCTGGGGATCGGGAAGGCCCGGACGGGCGTTCCGGTGCGGCCGCTCGGCGGAGGCGGTGACGCGTGAGGAGGGGACGCGTGAGGACATGGCGCGAGAAACTCGACCGTGGAAGCCTGTCGGCCGCCGCGCCGCGTACGGGCGGAAACCGATGAGCGTGGACACCGATATGCGGGGCGAGGACACGCAGCCGACCCGGCCGCACAGGCAGCCGGAGGCCGAACGGATCGATCCCCCCTCCCGACGCAGCGTTCTCAGGACGGCCCTGACCGCGGCTGCCGGCAGTATTCTACCTAGCGCTATAGATCTGAATGGCGCCCGAACATGGGCCGGACCGGCGCTTCAGCCGCAGGGACCGGTCTCCGGGGCTTCTCAGGACGCCGCGATGACCTTCGAGACCCTGTCGGCCCAGGCCGAGCGCCTGGCCGCCGCCCCCTACGCGGCCCCGCCCAGCGAGTTGCCGCCCGCGCTGACCGGGCTGGATTACGACGGCTACCGGAGCATCGTCTTCCGGCCGTCCGAGGGGGTGCCGCTGGGCCGCCATTTCAGTGCGCAGCTGTTCCACCGCGGCTTCCTGCAGCGCAAGCGCGTGGCGCTCTACCTCCAGCCGCGCAGTGGCCCGGCCCGGCCGATCCCGTACGAGAGCCGGATGTTCGACCTCGGCGGGCGGCTCGCCGGCCAGGGTTTTCCGGCCGATCTCGGCTTCGCGGGCTTCCGCCTGCACTACGCCTTCCCGGACACGCCGGCTTGGCGGCCCAAAGGCTTCCAGGAGGAGTTTCTGGTATTTCTCGGCGCCTCCTATTTCCGGCTGCGCGCGGCCGGCCAGGAATACGGGCTCTCGGCGCGGGGGCTCGCAATCGGCACCGGTGCGCCGGAGGGCGAAGAGTTTCCCGACTTCGTCGCCCATTGGCTGTGCGAGCCGGAGCCGGAGGCGCGCAGCCTGACCGTGCTGTCGCTCCTCGACAGCCCGAGCGTGTCCGGCGCCTACCGGTTCGTGATCACCCCCGGGGACCCGGCGCGGATCGCCGTCACCGCGTCGCTCCATCCGCGTACCACGATTCCGCGGCTCGGGTTGGCGCCGCTCACCAGCATGTTCCTGTACGGCCAGAACGGGCCCGGCGCCCGGGGCGCCAAGCCGTTCGACGACTTCCGCCCGCAGGTGCACGATTCCAACGGGCTCTCCGTCGCCACCCCGGGCGACCGGCTGTGGCGGCCGCTGGTCAACGGCCGCCGGCAGCCGCAGATCTCGGCCTTCGCGGCCAAGCCCCTCGCAGGGTTCGGGCTGCTGCAGCGGGAGCGGAGCTTTGCCGCCTATCTGGACGTGGAGGCGCGCCAGGAGGCCCGGCCCGGCCTGTGGGTGTCCCCCGATCGCGGCGACGCCTTCGCGGAGGGCGCCGTGCAGCTCTACGAGATCCCCTCGGACGAAGAGTACATGGACAACATCGTTGCGGCCTTCGCGCCGGCCGATCCGGTGCGGCCGGGCACGGCCCTGCGTCTCGCCTACGGCCTGACCACCGTGGGGGCGGAGCCGGCCGACGCGATCCCGCAGCCCGCGCTCGCCCGGGTCACCGAGACC
>NZ_VRVD01000843.1:0-1684 GCF_008040015.1 Methylobacterium sp. WL18
CTCCAGCGGAGGGGAACCGCCGCCCGGCGCCGCCAGCCCGCTGTCATCGTGAACGCCCAGGATCGCTGCGCACCCAGGAGCCCTGCGGCGTCGGCGCCGGCCCAGTCGATGGTGGTGCGGCCCTGGAGGACAAGAAGGTCGCCGCTGGTGAAGTCGAGGAACAGCAGCGCCGCACGCGGCTCGCCGACCAGGTTGCCCAGCGTGTTGAAGTAGCGGTTTCCGGAGAAATCCGGGACCGTCAGCACGTCGCCGCGGCGCCGGACGAAGCCCGGCCGCCCGCCCCGATGCGAGATGTCGGCGCCGCCGTCCCGGAGCCCGTCCCGCGACCGGGTCGCCACGAACAGCGTGTCCGCGGCGTCGATCAACGCGCCGGCTTCCGCATCCAGGGCCGACAGGATCTCGGTCGGCCCCGGCTGGCGCGGCATCGGCTCGACGTCGCGTCGCTGGATGTATTGCGGGCAATTGCCGAAGCTCTGGTCGATCGCCACGGTCAGGCCGTCCCGGTCGCGGCGCACGATGCGGCCGTTGGCACGGTTGCGCCGCCGGGTCGCCAGATCGATGCCCAGGATCCCGGTCTCCGCGCCCGGTATCAGGAACCGGGACGCAGGGTCGGCCGGGTCGAGCGCCGCCGAGATGGCGAGATGGGTCGCGTCCTGGCTGTGCACGAAGCCGGTCTCTCCCGTCAGCAGGGTCGCGACCGGCGCGCCGCTGGCATCCGCGGTCCCGACCAGGAGATACGGCAGGCCCGCAAAGAAGCCGCGGTGCTGATCCGGCATGAACGACCGGATCGCCGGGGTCTCGCCGAGGATGTGGCCGGCCCGCGCCTGGGCAGTCGCCTCGTCCGCATGGAAGGTGGCCATGGCACGCCTCACGCCTGTTCGGGGATGGGAGAGGCGGGCATCGGGATGAAGCCCGGCAGGGCCTCGACCCGGGCGATCCAGGCCCGCACGGCCGGATAGGGCGCGAGCGAGACGCCGCCCTCGGGGGCGTGGGCCACGTAGGAGTAGCAGGCGATGTCGGCGAGCGTCGCCCGGTCGGCGGCGAGGTACCGGCGCTCGGCCAAGTGTCCGTCCATGAAACCGAGGATCCGCGCGGCGGTCGCGTGCACGGCCGCGCGGTCGGCCCGGGCACCGAACACCACCATCAGCCGGGCCAAAGCCGGCCCGGTGCGCACCTCCCCGGAGGCGATCGAGAGCCAGCGCTGGACCTCGGCCGCGCCGAGCGGATCGGCCGGCATCCAGCCGCCGCCGGCTGCGTAGCGCGCCGCGAGGTAGACCAGGATCGCGTTGCTGTCCGGGATCGCGGTCGCGCCGTCGGTCAGGACCGGGATCTGGCCCAGCGGGTTGAGGCGGCGGAACTCGGCTGCAGTGCGCTGCTCGGCGCTCGCCACCTCGACGAACCGATAGGGCAGCCCCAGCAGCGACAGGAACAGTTCCGCGCGGTGCGAATGGCCCGAGAGGCGCAGGCCGTAGAGGGTGAGGTCGGGTTCGGACATCGTCGGGGTCTCCAGCAACGACCCGACTATCGCCCTTGCAGCGCACGCCGAAAATCCGGAATGTCTGACACTCAGAATTTCACGGACTGCAACAATCGATGGACCGGTTGGACGAACTCGCCCTCTTCGTCGCGATCATCGATGCCGGCAGCCTCGCCGGGGCGGCCCGGCGGTCGCGCCGTTCGGCGG
>NZ_VRVD01000844.1:0-1675 GCF_008040015.1 Methylobacterium sp. WL18
GCCGTCGCCCTCGTCGCGAGTCTCATCCTCACGGGCGCCGTCCTCGCGCGCCTCGGTCCGCACCTCTTCCGCGTCACCCTCGGACTCCGCCTCGGCCAGGTCGGCCTCCTCGACGTCGTCCTCGTCCTCGAACTCCATGGCGGGCGAGATCGCCTGCGCGCGCACGCCCGTCACCGGACCCTCCGCCCGCTGGGCCGGCTCGCCGCGGTCGAGCTGGAACGCGGTGGTCACCGGCAGCCGCTCGTCGGCCGCGATCGTGAGCGTGACGCCGAAGCGTATTTCCAGCTCGCGCAGGTGCCCGCGCTTCTGGTTGAGGATGTACAGCGCCACCTCGGTCTTGGTGCGCAGGATCAGGTTGTGGGAGGCCGACTTGAGCAGCGCCTCCTCGATGGAGCGCAGGATGTGCAGCGCCACGGAGGCGGTGGCCCGCACGTAGCCCGAGCCGCCGCAATGCACGCAGGGGATCGAGGACGATTCGAGCACGCCGGTGCGGATGCGCTGCCGGCTCATCTCCATCAGGCCGAAGGGCGAGATCCGGCCGACCTGGATGCGGGCGCGGTCGTTCTTCAGGCAATCGTTGAGCTTCTTCTCGACCGCGCGGTTGTTGCGCTTCTCCTCCATGTCGATGAAGTCGATGACGATCAGGCCCGCGAGGTCGCGCAGGCGCAGCTGGCGGGCGACCTCCTCGGCCGCCTCCAGGTTCGTCCGCAGCGCGGTGTCCTCGATGTCGTGCTCGCGGGTCGAGCGGCCCGAGTTCACGTCGATCGAGACCAGCGCCTCGGTCGGGTTGATCACCAGGTAGCCGCCGGATTTCAGCGACACGTGGGTCGAGAACATCGCGTCGAGCTGCTGCTCGACGCCGTAGCGGGCGAAGATCGGCGTCGGGTCGCGGTAGGGCTTCACGACCTTGGACTGGCCGGGCATCAGCATCCGCATGAAGTCCTTGGCCTCGGCGTAGGCTTCCTCGCCGGAGACCAGAACCTCGTCCAGGTCCTTGTTGTAGAGGTCGCGGATGGCCCGCTTGATCAGCGATCCCTCCTCGTAGACGAGTGCCGGCGCCATCGAGGTCAGGGTCAATTCGCGGACCGACTCCCACAACCGCATCAGGTACTCGAAGTCGCGGGCGATCTCGGGCTTGGAGCGCGAGGCGCCGGCGGTGCGCAGGATCACGCCCATGCCGTCCGGCACTTCCAGGTCGGCCACGACCTCCTTGAGGCGCTTGCGGTCGGCGGCCGAGGTGATCTTCCGGGAGATGCCGCCACCGCGGCCGGTGTTGGGCATCAGCACCGAGTAGCGGCCCGCGAGCGACAGGTAGGTGGTGAGCGCTGCGCCCTTCGTGCCGCGCTCCTCCTTGACCACCTGCACCAGGATGATCTGGCGGCGCTTGATCACCTCCTGGATCTTGTAGTGGCGACGGTAGTGGCGCGGCCGCTCGGGGATCTCGGCCAGCGCGTCGCCGTTGCCGCCGACCTGGGCGATCCGGGGCTCGGCATCGGGGTCGTCGGAATCCTCATCCGACTCCTCGTCGGACTCGTCCTCGTCCTCGTCGTCCGAGTCGTCCTCGTCCGAATCGTCTTCGTCGTCCTCCTCGTCCTCCAGGTCGGCGTCAAGCTCGGCCTCGTCGTCGGCCTCGCCCGTCGCGGACGCGCCGCGGCCGGACGCCGCGACGGCATCC
>NZ_VRVD01000845.1:0-1672 GCF_008040015.1 Methylobacterium sp. WL18
ACGCGCCACCGGCCGGCGCCGTCCGAGGCGGCCAGGCAGGTGTCGTCGGCGGCCGTGACGATGTCGGCCCGGGTCGGCAGGGCGAGCTGCTCGGGATCGTGGACCAGGGTGGCGGCGCCGGAAAAGCGCACGAGCCGCTCCCGGTCGGCGCCGGTGCCGAAGCGGGTGATCCGGGCCGTGCCGGCAATCAGCACACGCCGCGTGCCGGCACCGCCGAGATCCGTGGTCGCCGCAGCGGCCAGCACGGTCTCGGTGGAGGCGAAATCGATCCCGCCCTTCGCCGCGGAAGCGGTGAGCGCGGTACTGAAGGCGGACCCGTCGGGCGAGACCTTCAGGGAGAAGTCGTCGCCGCCCAGAAGGCCCAGCAGGGCGCGGGCGGAATAGCCGGTCTGGAGGATCAGGGCGGCGTCCCGGGCCGGGGCCTGCTTGTTGACCGAGATCCGCATGTCGCCGGAGCCCGGAGTCGCGTCGTCCCAGGTGAGCAGGGCCGCGTCCGACTTGACCGCGAGGCGGTTGGTGGCATCCGCCCCGGTGTTGACGCCGAGCCGGCTCACGCTCTGGATCGCGGTCAGCGTCCGGCGGAAGCTTCCCCAGGCGCTGCCGTCGAACACGTAGAGGTCGGCCTCGTCGATCAGGTAGGCGAACCAGCCGGCCCGGGGCACCGCGCCGACCCAGACGCCGTCGGCGTAGCGCACGACCTGGCCGGCGAGCCCGGCCCAGGCGCCCCCCGGGTTCGACGTGACCACGAGGTAGCGGTCGCCGTCGGCAGGGTTCCTGGGTGGCGCGGTGAGGTCCTTGTCCAGGCAGGCGAGCTGGACCAGGGCGTCGAGGAGGCCGAGCGCCTCGTTGTGGGTGACGTGCTTCTGGGCCTGGCTCGCCGCGATCAGCGGCAGGCCGAGGCGGGGCGTGATGTCGGACATCGGGGGCTCCGTGGGCGGAAACTCTAGCCGTGACCATCGGCGCAGCCGTCGCCGGCGGGTGAAGCGCGCCCCTTTCCCGGACGCCTGGAACGTCAGCGGAAGGTGATCCGGGACCCAGCGCAGACAGCGCCGCGCAGCGGCACGATCGTCAAACCATACGGACGCTTCGCGTCTCGTCCTGCTGGGTCCCGGGTCGCATTCCGCTGACGCTGCATGCGCCCGGGAAAGGGTGCTGCGGGAACGACGCCGTTCCGCAGAGCGATTTCCGTTCAGGCGCTTCGGACCGGGATGCGGGCGCGGCACGCCGGGCCGGGGCCTGCGACCGCGCCGATCTGCGCCACGGCGACGTCGAGGCTGGCCTGGGGGCCGCCGAAATAGGCCGCCTCGTCGGCGTAGAGGAGCTGCTGCGCCACGGCCCGGAGCTGGCGCAGGGGCGTGCCGGCACCGGAGAACACCGTGACCGCGTAGGCCTCCGGCTCGTCGAGGGGGATCTCGGCGGGGGCCCAGGCGTCGCCGTCGCGGCGCGCCCGGCGGATCCAGGAGAGCCGCACCCCCGACGCGTCCCGCCGCGCCCGCAGGTGGACCGGCCGCAGGGGGAGGAGCGAACCCAGCCCGGCCGTCGCGGCGAATTCCGACACCGCCGGATCGCCCGGGTCGGCGGAGGCCGGGCCGACCCGGTAGCGGAAGCCCCGTCCGGCCTCGTCCAGCCGCTCGACCAAGGGCACCACCGCGCCGTCGTCGAGGCGCACGAG
>NZ_VRVD01000846.1:0-1667 GCF_008040015.1 Methylobacterium sp. WL18
CCGCAAGGCCGAGAAGGCCGAGTCCGCCCCCGCCAAGGGCCGCGGCACCAGCCGCAAGTCCGTCGAGGCCGCCTGACCGCCGGGTCCCGATCTCCCTCCGCGCCGTTCCGCGCAGAGGGAGGATTTCGCGCAGCCGGTCCGCAGCAATCGGACCGGATCGCCGCGCCTTGGGCCGGCCGGATACTGGCTCTCGACCGGAGACGGTCGGGAGCCATGTCGTGGATACCGGCCTGCGCGCCGGCTTCTGCGGCCGGGCGAGAGCGCCCGCCGCCGAAGTGGATACCGGTTCGGCGCAAGCGAGCGCGTCGAATCAAGGACTTAGAGCCGTTCTCGATTACAAGTCGATCGGGAACGGCTCTATTGATCACCGTGGATCGACAACCGCTGATTTAAACCTACGATAAGATTCGCTGTTTACGGTCGTGTCCTGCAGCGCCCGTGAGGGTCGGGCTGAAGGGCCGGGAGCGGAATCGGTGTCGGCAGCGACCACGTCGGAATGCGTCCTGGCCGAGCAGGAGACCCTGCGCCTTCACGCCTTGGGCACGTTCCAGATCGCCGGGACCGCCCCCGAGGAGCGGTTCGACGCCATCGCCCAGCTGGCGGCGCGGCTGTTCCGCGCGCCGATCGCCTACGTCTCGCTGATCGATCAGCACCATCAATGGATCAAGGCGCAAGTGGGCCTCGATCAAGTCGGTCTCGATCCAGCGCCGACAGCCCGCGGCGCCTCGTTCTGCACCCACACGATCCGGTCCGACGATCTTCTGGTCATCCCAGATACGCGGCGCGATCCGCGCTTCTCCGACAATCCCCTCGCTTTGGGACCGCCCTTCGTCCGCTTCTACGCCGGCGCCCCGCTGATCACCGCGGACGGCTTCCGGCTGGGGGCGCTGTGCGTGGCCGACACGGTGCCGCGCCGGCGCTTCCCGGCCCGGGACCGCCGGGCGCTCGCCGACCTCGCCGCCCTGGTGGTCCAGCAGATGACCCTGCGGCGCAGCGAGCTGGCGCGGGTGTCCATGATGGGCTTTGCAAACGCCACCGAGCTGGCGCTGCTGGCGATCAGCCGGGAGGGCCGGATCCGGTTCGCCAACCAGGCCGCCGCAGCGCTGTTCGGCTACACCCACGACGAGATGCTGGGGGAGCCCTTCGATCTGATCGTGCCCGAGCGCATGCGTGCGGCCCACACGGCCGGATTGAAGCGGATCTTCGCAGGCGACGCGGCCAAGGTCGCCGGCCGCACCATCGAGGTGATGGTCCGGCGCAAGGACGGCGCGGAATGCCCGGCCGAGATCGCCCTGTCCGTCTGGCACGACGATGGCGGGCCGAATCTCGGCGCCATCATCCGGGACATCTCGGAGCGGCGCAGGCGGGAGGCCGGCCTGCTCCGCCTCGCCCACCAGGATGCCCTGACCGGCCTGACCAACCGCCGCCGGTTCGAGACCCTGCTGAACGACCTCTACCGGCGCGGCCAGCCGCTCGCGGTGCTGCTGGTCGATCTCGACGGGTTCAAGGCGATCAACGACAGCCTCGGGCACGCGGTCGGCGATGCGCTCCTGCAGGCGCTCGCGGTCCGGATCCCGGCGGTGCTGCCGCGCCGGGCCGTGATGGCGCGCCTGGGCGGCGACGAGTTCGTGGTGCTGCTGCCCGGCACCGGCGACCCCCTGGCGGCG
>NZ_VRVD01000847.1:0-1666 GCF_008040015.1 Methylobacterium sp. WL18
ACGGCGAGCAGGCCGAGCACCGGCGCAGAGCCCCAAGGGTAGCGCACGCCGCCCCAGCTCAGGGCCAGCATCAGGGTGGTCGAGCTCAGCACCAGCAGGATGGCGCCGGGATAGTCCAGCGTGTGGCGGCGCTCGTTGCGCGGCAGCAGCTTCAGCTTGGCGTTGGTCAGCGCGAAGGCCAGGAACCCGATCGGCAGGTTGATCCAGAAGATCAGCGACCAGTGCAGGTGCTGGGCGAAGAAGCCCCCGAGCAGGGGCCCGGCCACCGAGGCCGCCACGAACACGCCCGCGATCACCACCTGGTAGCGCGCTCGCTCCTTGGGCGGCATGATGTCGGCCAGGATGGTCTGCGACAGGGCGATCAGCCCGCCGCCGCCGATGCCCTGGAGGCCGCGAGCCAGCGCCAGGGTCACCATGGTGGGGGCCACCGCGCAGGCGAGCGACCCGAGCACGAAGGTCGCGATGGCGATCAGCAGCATGATCCGCCGGCCGTGGATGTCGGAGAGCTTGCCGTAGAGCGGCGTGACCGCCGTGGAGGCGAGCAGGTAGGCGGTGACGATCCAGGGCAGGTTGGCGGCATCGCCCAGATCGAGCCCGATGGTCGGCATCGCGGTCGCCACAATGGTCTGATCGAGGGCCGCCAGCAGCATCGCGGTCATCAGGCCGAAGACGATCGACCGGATCTCGAGCGGGCTGAGGCGGGCTTTCGGGGCGGCGGCGGCGGACGGATCGGTCGCGGTGACGGCGGTGGAGAGCGCCACGGGCGGGAAGCCTCTTCTGGGTTTGCGCGGGATCGGCAGGCTGGACGGGAACGAGGCTGCAGCATCACGGTTGCGGAAGGGTACGGCATTAACGACGGGCCGCGCCGGATCCTACGCGTTCCGCGGCCGTCTGCCTTGTGCGTGACACGGGGTGAATTGCCCGCAGGCGGTGCCCCACGCATAATTTCCGCATGGCCGACATCATCTACCGGGCAGCGCGGGCGACGGACGCGCAGACCATCGCTGCGATCCACGTGGCGAGTTGGCGGAATGCCTATCGTTCGATCCTCGACCCAGCGTTTCTGGCCGGGCCTATCGAGGAGGATCGCCTTTCGCATTGGCTTGGAAAATTCAGCCGCCTGGCCTCGGATTTTCAGGTGGACGTCGCCTCGACCATCGACGGAACGCTTGTCGGATTCACAGCGACGCACCGTAACCTCGATCGACGGTGGGGCAGCCTGGTGGACAATCTGCACGTCCTTCCGGAGATGCGGGGCAGGCGGATCGGTGAGGTGCTGCTGCGCTCGGCTGCGCGTAAGCTGGCCGCTCAGCAGGCCGCAGAGGGCCTGCACTTATGGGTTTTCGAGGCCAATGAGCCTGCGCTTCGCTTCTACGAGCGTTTGGGTGGCCAGGTTGTCGAACGAACCCTTTCGCAGATCCCGACCGAAAACGGCAGGACGATCTTGCGGGTTCATTGGCCGGCATTGTCGGACCTGTTCTAGCGAACCGTGACGGCTCGCAGAGCGAACCCGAACAGACGGTCCGCCCCTGAGACGCCGCTGACATCGGCCACATCTTGACAGATACGGGCCGCCTGCCGCTCTCCAGGCGGATGCCGGACGACATCGAGGATATCGCCATCGTGGGCGGCGGGCCGGCCGGGCTGGCCGCGGCCGAGGTGCTGG
>NZ_VRVD01000848.1:0-1664 GCF_008040015.1 Methylobacterium sp. WL18
CCCCCGGAGGGGGTCGGGAGAGGGGAGCGACGGTGCAGAAACGGGCTTTGCCCGTCGTGCGGGTCGCACCATGTCCTGCACCCGGGCTTCCCTCTCCCGACCCGGCCTGACGGCCGGCCCACCCTCCCCCGCAGAGGGGGGAGGGAGACGCGCTTGAGGTTAGCCTGGGCCCACATCCACCAGCCGATGTGTGAACATCTAAGCCCGCTCGGGAGAGGGTTGGGGTGAGGGATACGCCCTCTCCGGAGGAACCTGACCCCTCACCCTGTCACCCTCCCGCACGGGAGAGGGGACCCGCGCCTCGTCCGGCGCCCGTGCTCCCCAGCCCAATGTGTAGATCCCAAAGTAGGGGTAAGCCCGCTCACATCTCCTCGTCGGCGTAGCGCGATTGCGCCCGCCCGCGCTGGCCCGCGCCGCGCCGGGGTGCCCCGGCACTGATCCCGGCCACCAGGTCAGCGATGTGGCGCAACGTCTCCACCGCCAGAGCCTTGTCGCCCTCGCCCCGGCCCTGCGGGATCAGCGCCTTGGCGAAGCCGAGCTTCTGGGCCTCCTTCAGCCGGGCGCCGGCCTGGGCCACCGGTCGGATCGCCCCGGACAGGCCGATCTCCCCGAAATACACGGTCTCCGGCGGCAGCACCGCCCCCGACAGGGACGAGACCAGGGCGGCCGCCACCGCGAGGTCCGCGGCCGGCTCGGTGATGCGCAAGCCTCCGGCGACATTCAAATACACGTCGTGGGTGCCGAGCCGGATGCCGCCATGGGCCTCCAGCACGGCGAGCACCATGGACAGCCGGTTCGGGTCCCAGCCGACCACCGCCCGGCGGGGCATGCCGAGCGAGGACGGCGCCACCAGCGCCTGGATCTCCACCAGCAGGGGCCGCGTGCCCTCCATCCCGGCGAAGACCGCGGTGCCGGCGGCCTGATGGTCGCGCCCGGCCAGGAACAGGGCCGAGGGGTTGGGCACCTCGGCGAGCCCCGCATCCGTCATCTCGAACACCCCGATCTCGTCGGTGGGGCCGAAGCGGTTCTTCACGGCGCGCAGGATGCGGAAATGGTGGCCCTGGTCGCCCTCGAACGAGGCGACCGCGTCGACCATGTGCTCCACCACCCGGGGGCCGGCGATCTGCCCGTCCTTGGTGACGTGGCCGACCAGGATCACCGCGGTGCCGGTGGTCTTGGCGAAGCGGATCAGCGCTTGGGCCGAGGAGCGCACCTGCGTGACCGTGCCGGGGGCCGATTCCACGGTCTCGGTCCACATGGTCTGGATCGAATCGATGATCGCCAGCGCCGGCGGACGGCCCTGGCTCAGGGTCTCGATGATGTCCTCGACATTGGTCTCGGCGGCCAGATCCACCGGACGGGAGCTCAGCCCGAGCCGCTCGGCCCGCAGGCGCACCTGCCCCACCGCCTCCTCGCCGGAGATGTAGGCGACCCGCTCGCCGGTCCCCGCCATGGCGGCCGAGGCCTGCATCAGCAGGGTGGACTTGCCGATGCCGGGATCGCCGCCGAGCAGGATCACCGAGCCGCGCACGAAGCCGCCGCCGGTGACCCGGTCGAGCTCGCCGATCCCCGAGGGGATGCGCGGCGCCTCCTTGGTCTCGCCGGTCAGCCCCTCCAGCGGAAACACCCGGCCGCGGGCGCGGGACGGCCGCGTCGCGACCGGA
>NZ_VRVD01000849.1:0-1662 GCF_008040015.1 Methylobacterium sp. WL18
CTCGCGGGGCCCGCCGGGGCCGCGCCCGCGGAGGCGCCGCATTTCCAGGTCGACCCGTCCTGGCCGAAGCCCCTGCCGAACGACTGGATCCTCGGCCAGGCCGCGGGCGTCGCGGTCGACGCGCAGGACCATGTCTGGGTGGTCCAGCGGCCCCGCACGCTGACCGACGACGAGAAGGCCGCGAGCCTCGATCCGCCGCGCAGCAAGTGCTGCAAGCCCGCGCCGCCGGTGCTGGAATTCGCCCAGGACGGCACCCTCCTGCGCAGCTGGGGCGGCCCCGGCGAGGGCTACGACTGGCCAACCAACGAGCACGGCATCCAGATCGACGGCCAGGGCTTCGTCTGGATCGCCGGCAACGGCGACCAGGACGGCCAGCTCCTCAAGTTCACGGCCGACGGCAAGTTCGTCCTGCAGATCGGCAAGTCCGGCCCCCAGACCGACAGCCGGGACACCAGCCGCCTGGGCAAGCCCGCCAACGTCGACTTCGACATGGCGGCCAACGAGGTCTACGTGGCGGACGGCTACTACAACCACCGCATCATCGTGTTCGACCGGGAGACCGGGGCGTTCAAGCGGATGTGGGGCGCCTACGGCAAGCCGCCCACAGACGACAAGCTCGGCCCCTACGACCCGGCCGCCGCCCCGCGCCAGCAATTCGCCAACCCGGTCCATTGCGTGCGCATCGCCCGGGACGGGCTGGTCTATGTCTGCGACCGCACCAACAACCGGATCCAGGTGTTCCAGAAGGACGGCAGCTTCGTGAAGGAGTTCGTCGTGGAGAAGAACACCCGGGCCAACGGCTCGGTCTGGGAGCTGGCCCTGTGGCCGGACGCCGACGAGACCTTTTTGCTCAACGCCGACGGCGCCAACAACGAGGTCCGCACCCTCGACCGCGCCACCGGCGCGACGGTGGGCGCCTTCGGCCGGAACGGCCGCATGGCGGGCCAGTTCCACTGGGTCCACAACCTCGCGGTCGATTCCAAGGGCAACGTGTTCACCACCGAGGTCGACACCGGCAAGCGGGCGCAGAAATTCCTGGCGGTGGGGAATTTCGTGCTGCGCAAGCGGGTGCCGTGACGGCGGGGGCGACCCAGGTTTTATGGCATTGACGTTGTTGCGAACCATGAAGCGCCCCCTCTTCCGCACGGGCTACCGGATTCACGCATCGGTGTCGGCAGCACGGGCGCAGTATGGAGCGCGGGTCCCCTCTCCCGTGTGGGAGAGGTCTGCTCTCGCAGAGAGCCGGGTGAGGGATCAGGTCTTTCCGGAGAGGTCGCATCCCTCACCCCAACCCTCTCCCGCACGGGAGAGGGGGTTCGTCGCGCCCTATAAGAGCCGATGCGTGAACGTCGTAGCCCGCAAGGGAAAGGGGACCCAAGCCTACCGCGGTCGCAGCATGACGGCGACTAAGGTCTCAACCTGCGTAGCCTGTCCGGTTCGGGAGAGAGCGTCCGATGGCGGCGCCCGCTCACAGCGGATTGAAGCGGCCGTGCGGACGAAAGCCGTCATGATCGGCGGTCCGAGCCCTTGGACGACGCGATCGTGACCTGGGATCGATCGAACGCTCCACCGTCGCGGCGCGTCCTCGTCCTCGGCGGCACCGGCACGATCGGCCGCGCGACGGTGCGGGCGCTGGTGTCGCGCGGGCACGCGGTCGTCTGC
>NZ_VRVD01000084.1:0-12092 GCF_008040015.1 Methylobacterium sp. WL18
CGCCGCGACCGTGTTCGGCTTCGACCGCACCGGCAGCCTCCCGGCCCGCCGCCCCGCCTTCGGGCAGGCGGTGCGGCGCTACCGCACCATCCTGGCCAATCCGCGGGCCCGGATCCTGTTCACCGCGGTGTTCGTCGAGGCGATCGCGATCTTCGGCGTGTTCCCGCACCTCGCCCCGCTGATCGAGGCCCGCGGCGAGGGCGGCCCGCGGGAGGCCGGCCTGGTGCTCGCGGGCTTCGCCATCGGCGGCCTGCTCTACTCGGCCCTGGTCGGGGTGCTGGTGCGGCTGCTGGGCATGCCCCGGATGCTGATCGGCGGGGGCCTGATCTGCGGCGCCTCGCTCACCGTGGTCGGGCTGGCCGGTAGCTGGCAGGTGGACTGCGCCGCCCTGACCGCGATGGGGCTCGGCTTCTACATGCTGCACAACACCTTCCAGACGCAGGTGACCGAGGTGGCGCCCACGGCCCGCGCCTCCGCGGTGGCCCTGCACGCGTTCTCGTTCTTCTGCGGGCAGGCGCTCGGCGTCGCGGTGCTGGGTCAGGCCCTGATGCAGCTCGGGCAGTTCGGGGCGCTCGCGGCCTGCGCGGTCACGATCCTGGGGCTCGGGATCGCCACGGCGGTGACCCTGCAGCGGCCGGGGCCGAAGATCGCCTTCTCGGATTGACCGGTCCGGTCAGGGGCGGGCCATCGCCAGCGCCTTGAGGTCGAAGCCGGGATCGGCCGCCTGGTCCGGGGTGAGCGGGGTCCCCGCCGCCAGCAGGCGCCGGGCGATCATGTGGTCGGCCGCTCGGTCGACCGATTCGACCGCGCTCAGCGAACCGTCCCGGAAGCGGAACACCGAGAAGGCCGCGCCGGAGCCCCGAACCACGCTGGGATCGCCGGGCCCGGACAGGCCGGCGATCTGCAGCTTGTGCGGACCCTGGTCGCTCCAGAACCACGGCAGCGCCCCGTAGGCGGCCGGCTTGCCGTTGAGCCGCGCGGCGAGGCAGCGGCCCTGGTCGATCGCGTTCTGCACCGACTCGATCCGCACCGTGCCGTCCGGGCTGAGCCCATGCGCGAACGGGCTCGGGAAGCGGGCGCAGTCGCCGATCGCCGAGATCGCGGGATCGGGCGTCGCCAGGAACGCGTCGACCCGCACGCCGTCCTCGGCCGGAAGGCCGGCCTCCGCCGCCAGCTCCCGGTTCGGCAGCACGCCGATGCCGATCAGGATGACGTCGGCGGGAAGCTCCCGCCCGTCCGCCAGCACGATGCCGGTGGCGCGGCCCTCTCGCCCGGTGATCGCGGTCACGCCAGCCCCGAACGCGAAGCGCACGCCCCACGCCTCGTGCGCAATGCGGAAAAACTGCCCGATCTCCCGCGAGACCGCCCGGGCCATCGGCCGGTCGGCCGCCTCGACCACGGTCACCGACAGGCCCCGGGCGGCGGCCACGGCGGCGAATTCCAGGCCGATGAAGCCGGCGCCGATCACGACGATCGACCGGGCGGAATCGAGCGATGCCCGGAGCGCGTCGGCGTCGTCGAGGTCGCGCAGCTGGCGGACGTTCGGGAAGTCGGCCCCCGGCACCGGCAGCGGCCGGTTGCGGGCGCCGGTGGCCAGCACGAGGTGGTCGTAGGCGAGGCTCTGGCCGTCCGAGAGCTGAAGGCGCCGTCCGGCCCGGTCGATCGCGACGGCGCGGAGGCCGGGGCGGTGGGCGATGGCATGCTCGGCGAAGAAGCCGGGCTGGCGCAGGAACAGGCCCTCGGCGTCGGTCTTGCCGGCGAGATAGGCCTTGGACAGGGGCGGCCTCTGGTAGGGCAGGGTGGTCTCGTCGCCCACCAGGGTGATCGGATCCCGGAACCCGCCCTCGCGCAAGGAGGCGGCCAGCTGGAATCCGGCCTGGCCGGAGCCGGCGACGACGATGCCGGCCGCGCTCACGCCTTGGCCCCGGTCACTTCGGGCAGCGTCACGCCCGGCAGCATGCGCGCGCCGTCGCTCATCAGGTAGGACCAGACCGCCGAGGCCGCCGGGCCCAGAACCTTGTCGGCCCGGCGCACCGCGTACCAGTCGCGCCGGATCGGCAGGCCCTTCACGTCGAGCAGCGCGAGGCGGCCGCTCTCGACCTCGGCCGCCACGGAATGGACCGACAGGAGCGCGATCCCGAGCCCCGCCATCACGGATTGCTTGATGGTCTCGTTGGAGCCGGTGTCGATGTCGAGCAGCGCCCGCTTGACCAGGATACCGCTCATGAACTCCTCGAAGACCGTGCGCGTGCCGGAGCCCTCTTCGCGGAAAAAGAACGGCTGGTCGGCCAGGTCTTCGCGCGACAGCCCGGTCCGGCCGGCGAGCGGGTGGCTGGGGGGCGCCACCAGCACCAGCGGGTGCGGACCGAACGTCGCCGCCTCGATCGGGAAGTCCCGGGGCGGCCGGCCCATCACGGCGAAGTCGATCTCGTAGCCGCGCAGGGCCTCGACGGTCTGGCCGCGGTTGCGCACCGAGAGGCTGATCTCGACCCCGGGGTGCTTCTTGACGAAGCCCGCGATCACCTGGGGCGCGAAATATTTGGCCGTCGAGACGACGCCCAGCGCGACGCGCCCGCCCTCGGCGCCGCGCAGGGTCCGCAGCCGGTCGGTGCAGGTCTCCAGGACGGTGTTGATGCTGTCGATCGCCCAGAGCATCTCGCGCCCGGCATCGGTGGGCTTGAGGCCCCCCGGCGTCCGGTCGAACAGCAGCAGCCCGGCCTCTTCCTCCAGCTGGCGGATGCGCGCGTAGAGGGCGGCCGAGGTGACGTTCAGCTCCTGGGCGGCCCGGGTCATCGTCCCCAGGCGGGCCACCGCCGCCACCGCCTGGAGCTGCTTGAGAGAGAGGTTGCGCATGGCGGAGGTCTCGTTTTTTTTGTCCTATGACACAAGATCCCCCAGAAATCTTGAGCGTGGCGTCCCCGGTTCTTGTCGATCGGGGCGCGCCGCCCGCTATCATGGTGGTAGAGGGGTCGCTACAGACCGGCGCGGAACGCGCGATCCCGGCAGGCGGGATTTGAGCAGGAGAGACAGGCCGATGGCAATTTCAGCAGCGATCGGGACGCCTCTCGAAACCTGCCTGGCGCAGGCGGTCGAGGCCAACCCGGCCCTGAAGGATGCCGCCGCGGTGATCCGGGCGATCGCGGGCTCGGCGGTGGAGATCAGCGCGCTGATCGGGCGCGGCGCACTCGACGGCGACCTCGCGGCGGCGGGCGAGAACAACAGCGACGGCGACGTGCAGAAGGCGCTGGACGTGATCGCGCACGAAAGCGTGACCGCCGCCCTGCAGGGCGCCCCCGTCGCCGAGGTCGCCTCCGAGGAGGCCGAGGCGGTGATGCGGCTGAACCCCGACGCGCCGCTGGCCGTGGCGATCGACCCGCTCGACGGCTCGTCCAACATCGGCGTCAACATGGCGGTGGGGATGATCTTCGGCATCCGCCCGTCGATCAAGGACCCGGCCAACCCGCTGGCCTCGTTCACCACCCCGGGCACCGCCCAGATCGCCGCCGGCTTCGTGACCTACGGCCCGGCCACCGCGCTGATCCTGACGCTCGGCGACGGCACCCAATCCTACGTGCTCGACCGGGAGGAGGGCGCGTTCCGCCTGACCAGCTTAGCCATGTCGGTTCCGGCCTCGGCCAAGGAATTCGCCATCAACGCCTCCAACGTCCGGCACTGGGACGCCCCCGTGAAGGCCTATATCGAGGATTGCCAGCGCGGCACCGAGGGCCCGCGCGACAAGGATTACAACATGCGCTGGCTCGCCTCGCTGGTGGCCGACATCCAGCGCGTGCTGACCCGCGGCGGCGTGTTCCTGTATCCGGGCGACGCCCGCAAGAACTACGCCCGCGGCCGCCTGCGGCTGCTCTACGAGGTCGCCCCGGTGGCGATGCTGATCGAGCAGGCCGGTGGCGCCGCGACCGACGGCCAGACCCGCATCCTCGACCTGGTCGCCACCGGGATCCACGAGCGTGCGCCCCTGGTCTGCGGCTCCACCGAGGAGGTCGCGTGCGTGGCCGCCTACTACGCGGGCGGCAAGCCCGATGCCGGTCGCTCGCCGCTGTTCGGCCAGCGCGGATTGATGCGGTCGTAAACGCAACGCGAAGTTCAAGAGCATGTCGGCGCGGCACCCCATCATCTCGGTGACCGGCTCCTCCGGGGCCGGCACGACCTCGGTGCGCAACACCTTCGAGCAGATCTTCCGCCGGGAAGACGTGCGCGCGGTGTTCATCGAGGGCGACGGGTTCCACGCGTACGACCGCGACACCATGCGGGCCATGATGGCGCGCGAGCCGACGCTGTCGCATTTCGCGCCCCGGGCGAACCTGCTGCCGGAGCTGGAGGCGGTGTTCCGCAGCTACGCCGAGAACGGCACCGGCCAGACCCGGCACTACGCCCACGACCAGCACGACGCCCGGGCCTACGGCATCCCGGAGGGCAGCTTCTCGGATTGGGAGGCGTTCCCGCCGGATTCCGACCTGCTGTTCTACGAGGGCCTGCACGGCTGCGTGGCCGACCCGGACGTGGACATCGCCCGCTACGCCGACCTGAAGATCGGCGTGGTGCCGGTGATCAACCTCGAATGGATCCAGAAGCTGCACCGGGACCGCTCGTTCCGCGGCTATTCCACGGATGCTGTCACCGACGTGATCCTGCGGCGGATGCCCGACTACGTGCAGACCATCTGCCCGCAATTCTCGTTCACGGACATCAACTTCCAGCGGGTGCCGACCGTCGACACCTCGAACCCGTTCATCGCCCGCTGGATCCCCACCGCCGACGAGTCGCTGGTGGTGATCCGGTTCAAGGACCCGAAGGGGATCGACTTCTCGTATCTCGTGTCGATGATCCACGACAGCTTCATGAGCCGGGCCAATTCCATCGTGATCCCGGGCGGCAAGCTCGACCTCGCCATGCAGCTGATCCTGACACCGATGATCATGCAGCTCGTGGAACGCCGCCGCCGCCTGGCGTGATTTTTTTGGGGTTGGGCGTTCCCGCTCGCAGGATTCCGCGCGGGCAATCGCGCCAGGAGTTTGGGGGCATGAATGCCCTGCATCCACCCTGTCATTCCGGGGCGCCGCAGGCGAGCCCGGAATCCAGAGCCGCCGACTGTGCAAGACCTTCATCCGTCTGCGGTTATGGATCCCGGGCTCCGCTTCGCGGCCCCGGGATGACAAGGTGGTTCATCCAGCCGCCGTTATCGCTCCTTGAACCGGCACATCGCTGATGGAAGCATAGAACTGAGCGGTTTTGATCGCTGCGCGCCTTTCCCACCCGCACTGGCGACTCGGTCGCCACCGTGGCACCAGCAAATTCCATAACAAACGGGATGCCGGATCGTGCAGGTGGAGCCACGGGTCGGGTGCGGGGCCGCCATCGTCGTCGACGGGCGCATCCTGCTGTTGCGCCGGAGGACCGAGCCGGAGGCCGGGCATTGGGGGCTGGCGGGCGGCAAGGTCGACCTGTTCGAGCCCGTGGCCGATGCGGTGAAGCGCGAGGTCGCCGAGGAGCTCGGTATCGGGATCGAGCCGGTCACGCTGCTCTGCGTCGTGGATCACATCGATGCCGATGCGGGTATCCACTGGGTCGCGCCGGTCTATCGGGTGGATGCCTATTCCCGGGCGCCGCGGCTCGTCGAGCCCGAGAAGCATGACGGTCTGGACTGGTTCGACCTGGAGGCGCCGCCGCAGCCCCTGACGCTGGCGGCGAAGACCGCCATCGCACTCATCCGACAGGCTGACACGCAGGGGTAGGAAGAGCCGGCGAGCCGACGTAAATGGATCCAACCACATCGGCCTTCAGCGCTCGCCCCGGCCCGCCCGATCCCGGATACCGCATGCTGCCTCCCGTCATCGCCCCGTCGATCCTCTCGGCCGACTTCGCCCGCCTCGCCGAGGAGACCCGCGCCGTGGACGCGGCCGGGGCCGACTGGATCCATCTCGACGTGATGGACGGGCATTTCGTGCCCAACATCACCTTCGGCCCTCCGGTGGTGAAGGCGCTGCGCCCGCACACGCAAAAATTCTTCGACGTGCACCTGATGATCGCGCCGGCCGACCCGTATCTCGCGGCCTTCGCAGAGGCCGGCGCCGACGGGATCACGGTCCATGCCGAGGCCGGGCCGCACATCCACCGCTCGCTCCAGACCATCCGCGACCTCGGCAAGCGCGCCGGCGTGGCGATCAACCCCGGCACCCCCGCCGCGCTGGTCGAGCCGGTGCTCGACATCGTGGATCTCGTGCTGTTGATGACCGTCAATCCGGGCTTCGGCGGCCAAAAATTCCTCAAGAGCAGCATGGAGGCGGTGGCGCGGGTGCGGGCCATGGTGGCCGGCCGCGACATCCGCATCCAGGTCGACGGCGGCATCGACGCCGAGACCGTGAAGGCGGCAAGCCGCGCCGGCGCCGACACGTTCGTGGCCGGCAACGCGGTCTTCGGCGGCGGTCTCGACGCCTACGCGGAGCGCATCGCGGCGATCCGGGCCGGCGCGGAGGGCGCCTCCGGTCGCGACCTCTCGTGCTGAGGGCGCTGATCTTCGACGTCGACGGCACGCTCGCCGAGACCGAGGACCTGCACCGGCAGGCGTTCAACCGCGCCTTCGCGGACCTGGACCTGCCCTGGCGCTGGGACCCGGCGCTCTATGCCGACCTGCTCACCGTGATGGGCGGCAAGGAACGGCTCACCCACTACATCGACACGCACCATCCGGGCGAGGCGGCGTCGCTCCACGCCCGGGCGCCCGAGATCCACGCCCGCAAGACGATCGCGTATGGCGGCCTCGTGACCGGGGACGGCCTGCCCCTGCGCCCGGGGATCGCCCGGCTGATCGGCGAGGCCCGGAACGCCGGCCTGCGCCTGGCCATCGCCACCACCACCAGCCGGCCCAACGTCGACCGGCTCCTCGCGGCGAATTTCGGACCGGACGACACGCCCTTCGACGTGATCGCGGCCGGCGACGAGGCCGCGCGCAAGAAGCCCGCACCGGACGTGTTCCAGCTGGCCCTGGACCGCCTCGACGTCCCGGCCGTGCAGGCCGTGGCGTTCGAGGATTCCGCCCCCGGCATCGCGTCGGCCCGCGCCGCCGGCCTGCCGGTCCTGGCGACCCGCAGCCGCTACACCGACAGCCACCGCCTCGACGGCGCCTTCTCGGCGGTCTCCGATCTCGGCGAGCCGGGCCACCCGCACCGACACCTCGCCGGACTTGAATGGCCGGGCGACGTGGTGACGCTGGCCGCTTTGCGGGCTTGGCATGCGGGACTTCGCTGAACCGGCTGCCTCGCCCCCGCGACCGGCATCGATGCCGGCTGGTTCTACGAAAGCCCGAGACGGCCAATCTCGACGCTGACGAGCGCCGGCATGCTCTGAGCTGCCTGCAGTCGCGACGCCTCCCGAACACGCGCGCCATCCTTCTCGATCACGCAAGGCTTAAGCGGGGCATGTGCGCGGCGGGCATCGGGCCTGCCGCGGAAGGCTGTTTTGAGCCGCTGCCTCCCAACCGGGGTCACACATTCGTTGCGACATGAATGAGCAGCCAAACGGAATACTTGGAAGTTATATAATGACAAAATCCGCGATCTTTCAAATATGAAAAATATAAACGTTCTGAATAGTCATTGCTTTTGCTCAATAATCCAAGTCAAAATGAATAAAAAATCCATAGCTTTGTCCCCGATCCGAATTTAAGATCTGATATCTTGATTTGTCGGTGGTTGGCTGTGCCTAAGCTTTCAATTCGCTTTACAATTGTTGCGATCGTCGCCCTCGTCAGTGCCGTCGCGATCGGCTTGGCCGCGTTGCAACTGGTCCGCAGCAAGGCGCGCTCGGATCTGGCCGATCAGGTCGCCGCCTACATGGCGATCGACCGCAACCTGTTCACGAGCCTGACGCAGCTTCGTATCGAGCGGGGGTGGAACATGACGGCCCTCCTGGAGGAGCTCGACGCCAACCGCGTCCACCGGCAGACCGCCCTGGATGGCCGCCAGGCCTTCGACACCGCTATCGACGGCGCCCTCGCCGATCTGAGAGGGGTGACTGATGCCGCCCTGAAAGCCAGGGGCGTCGAACTGCAATCCTTCGTCGATACGTGGCGGCGGCTGCGTCCGGCCGTGGACCCGGCCCTCGATCAGCCCCTTGCCGGCCGGGACCCGTCCCTGCGCAAGCAACTGGACGAGGTCGGCAACCGGTTCCTGATCGCGCTGGAAGCGGCCTCCGACGCGACCGAGGCGCATATCCAGGCCCTCGCCCCCGCCTTCGGCAGCTTCCTCGACGCCCGGGCGGCGATCTGGCTCACGCGCACGAGCAGCGGCCGTGCCGCGGCCATCATCAGCGGGCTCCTGGCGAGCGGCCGTCCCGCCACGCCCGCGGAAGGGACACAGCTGAGCATTGCCGACACACAGGCTTTGACGGCCTGGCAGGTCGCCAAGCGCACCATCGAGATCGGCGGTATGGATGCCGCCGTGCGCGACATGTATGCCCGGGCCAACGCCACCTACTTCGGCGGGCGCATGGCCGAGCACCGCCAGGCCATCGCCGCCGCCATCTCGGATGGGCGCAGGATCTCGGTCCCGAACGTGGAGTGGGATGCCGGGGTCGTCACCGGCCAGAAGGCCGTGTCGGATGCGGCGATCGCAGTCATCTCCGCCGCGGTCGATCAGACGCGGACCGCCGCCGCCGAGGCCCGCCAGGATCTCATGCTCGCCATCGCGGCGATCCTGCTCGCGGCCGGCCTCGCGGTGGCGGCGATCCTGATCGTGCAGGTCCGTATCGTACGACGGATCCTCGGGCTCGCCGAAGCCATGCGGCGCCTGGCCGGGGGCGCGGTCGAGACGCCCGTGCCGGGCACGCAGAATCGGGACGAACTCGGCGCGATGGCCGGGGCCGTGCAGGTGTTCAAGGACAACCTGATCCGGACCGCGGCGCTGGAGGCGGAATCCTCCGAGGCCCGGCGCCTCGCCGAGGAACAGCGCCGGGCGGCGATGCACCAGATGGCCGACGCGTTCGAGCGGGCGACCGGCGGGATCGTGGGCACGGTCTCGGCGTCGGCCGGCGCCTTGCAGGCCACGGCGCAGACCCTGGCGACGACGGCGGCCGAGACGGCGGAACGGTCGACCACGGTCGCGGCCGCCTCTGAGCAGGCCGCGTCCAATGTCGGCACCGTGGCGGCCGCCGCCGAGGAACTGGGCGCTTCGGTGCAGGAGATCGGCCGGCAGGTCGCCGGCTCGGCGGATCTGGCCCGGACCGCGGTGGGCGAAGCGGACCAGACCGCTGCGCTCGTGAGCGCCCTGACCGCGAGCGTGGCCAAGATCGGTGAAGTGGTCGGGCTGATCTCGGGCATCGCCGCCCAAACCAACCTGCTGGCGCTCAACGCCACCATCGAGGCGGCCCGCGCCGGCGAGGCCGGCAGGGGGTTCGCGGTGGTGGCCGCGGAGGTCAAGGCGCTGGCCGACCAAACCGCCAAGGCCACCGGCGAGATCGGCCAGCAGATCGGTGAGGTCCAGGGTGTTACGGGCGAGGCCACCACGGCGATCGGGCAGATCGCCGGCCGCATCCGGGAGATCAGCACCGTGTCCGCCTCGATCGCGGCGGCGGTGGAGCAGCAGGATGCGGCGACCCAGGAGATCGTCCGCAACGTCGGTCAGGCGGCCTCCGGCACCGGCGCGGTGACCCGCACCATCACGGGCGTGGCCGGGGCGGCGGAGAAGACCGGCGCGGCGGCGGGCGAGGTTCTGACCTCGGCCTCGGAGCTGTCGCGTCAGTCGGAGCAGCTCACGGTCGAAGTCGGGCGCTTCCTGGCCACCGTCCGGGCAGCGTGAGGCGGGGACCGCTTACGAGCCGGCTCGTGGGCGGCTCACGCGTCTTGCCGCTTGCCGCCCCTGCGCCTCCGTGGCGAACAGCATCGTGCCAGCGGCCACGCCGAGCAGCGTGGCGATCCCGAGCTTGAGCCAGCGGCGGTCGGCGGCCGGGGGCGTCGTCGCCGTCCTGCTGTGTTCGGTCCGGCGCGGCATCGGGTTTCCAGCTGACATGTCCGGCGCCAACGCCCGGCGCGGGCGATCTTTCCCCGGTCGTGACGATCGGGTGGCGCGTTGCTTCGTCGGAAGCCGGCGGCCTATAACGCGGCGACCTCACAGCCGCGACGGCGGGGTCCCGGATTCCCGCCCTCGCCAACGAACAAAGTCTCACACGCCATGGCAGGCCATTCGCAGTTCAAGAACATCATGCACCGGAAGGGCCGGGTGGACGCGGTCCGCTCGAAGGTGTTCGGCAAGCTCGCCCGCGAGATCACTGTGGCGGCCAAGCTCGGCACGCCGGACCCGGCCATGAACGCACGCCTGCGCGCGGCGATCATCGCGGCCCGCGCCGAGAATGTGCCCAAGGACAACATCGAGCGCGCCATCAAGAAGGCGGCCGGGGCGGATGGCGAGACCTACGAGGACATCCGCTACGAGGGCTACGGCCCGGGCGGCGCCGCGCTGATCGTCGAGGCGCAGACCGACAACCGCAACCGCACCGCCTCGGACGTGCGCTCGGCCTTCACCAAGTCCGGCGGCAGCCTCGCCGAGACCGGCGCCGTGGCGTTCATGTTCGACCGGGTCGGCGTGATCGGCTTCCCGGCGAACGTCGCCGACGCCGACACGATGCTGGAGGCGGCGATCGAGGCGGGGGCCGACGACGTCAGCTCCAGCGAGGACGGCCACGAGGTCGTCTGCGCGCAGGAATCCTACGGCGAGGTCGCCAAGGCCCTGGAGGCCCGGTTCGGTGAGCCGAGCCGCACCGGCCTGGTCTGGAAGGCGCAGAACACGATCGACGTCGATGACGAGACCGGCGAGAAGCTGATCCGCCTGGTCGAGGTGATCGAGGACCAGGACGACGTGCAGCACGTCTACGTCAACTTCGCGCTGTCCGATGCGCTGATGGCCAAGCTCGAGGGCTAGCGCATCGTGCCGAATATCGGAACCGGCACGATGCGCTAGCTTCTTGATCCGCCTCGTCTTTTTCCGAAAGCCGGCCGCCACCTTTCGGAACGATGCTCTAGGGCTCGCCTGCCTGGGCCGCCAGTTCGGCGCCGAACCGCTCCTGCACGTAGGCGTCCAGCGAGAAGCTGTCGTCGGGCAGCTGGGCCATGAACCGCTCGGCCACCTCGGTGAGGACCAAATCTGGCTTCGTCCGCGCGATGTAGGACCAGTCGAGCGACGTGCTCCAGACGAAGTGCACCTCGCGGAAGGTCTCGGCCAGCAGGATCGTCAGCATGTACGGCATGACGTGCGAGAATGAGTCGCCGAACAGCGCCAGCCGGCGCGGATCGGCCGCCGTCTCGTTGCGGTAGGCCACGTTGGCGCCGCCGTGCAGCGTGTGCAGCAGGCCGGCCTTCTCGCGCGCTTCGACGATCGGGCTGGCATAGGTCCGCAGGGAATCCCGCTGGATCCGGTAGGCCCGTGACGGCGCCCGGCGCGGCGGGTCGAAGGCGCTGCCGAGGTCGCCGTCATGATCGACCGGCGTGAACGGCCGGTCCCGCAGGTCCGCCCGCGGCTCCGTCCCGAAGGCCCGGCAGATCTCGGCATAGGCCAGGTAGCAGCCGTCGAAGCTCCAATGGGTGTCGGTCCGGCAATAGAGGTCGACGGTGTCCCGGGCGGCCCGCATCGGCGCCACCAGGTCAATGCAGGTCTGCCGCCAGCGCTTCCGGCGCCGCCAATCCGCGTAGAGGGCCCGCGGCCCCCGCCGCCACGCGGGACCCAGGTCCGGCTCCGCGTGGAGCAGCCGGTTGGCCGGCGAGGCCGCCGGCGCGATGGTGATCCCGTCCAGGTGGTTGTCGTAGATCACCAGCTTGTCCGGCGCGACCACGTGGCGATACCGGATGCCGAGCGCCCGCAGCCGCCGCTCCCGGTTGGACACGAGGCTGCGCCACGCCCAGATCAGCTCGGCCATCGCCTCCGGCCGCTCCAACTGCCCCAGGATGTCGTTGGTCCCGGTCTTCAGGAACAGCCAGCTGTCCCGCCCGACATGGATGTGATCGGTATTGCTCGACGCCATGACGCACTCGGGGGGTGGGATCGGCAATTCGGCAGCAAGGGGCTGGACAGCTGGCTGTTCCTGAA
>NZ_VRVD01000850.1:0-1662 GCF_008040015.1 Methylobacterium sp. WL18
CCTGAAGGACAGCCCGCGCCGCCAGCCGCCGGACATCTCGGCCACCGCCGCGAGCAGCGCCAGGTGGCGCGGGCTGTCCTTCAGGAGCGCCTGGCGCAGCGCGAACGGATCCTGCCCGCCCCCTTGCGCGATCTCGTCGAGGAAGCTCTCGTAGAACGCGTCGTTCATCGAGTGGCCGACGGAGCGCCAGAACGCGATGGTCACCGGGTGGGCGAGCTTGGTGAAGGTCATCCGCCGGTTCGGGATGGCGTAGGGCTTCTCGACGATCCCCTCCACGGCGGAGGAATCGATCGGGTTCTTGAACAGCGCCCCGAAATAGCGCCCGATCGGCCCCTCGCCGACGGTGCGGACCTCGATGGCGCTCGGCCGGCCCTCTGCGTCCAGGGCGGCCCGGAAGCGGCTGTAGCTGAGCGGGCGCAGGGCGTCGGAGCGGAACTCCTCCTCGCGCGACCACAGCACCTTCACAGGACGCTTGGTCGCCTGCGCGAGGCGGATCGCCTGCGGGAACGGGTTGGCGGGTCCGTAGGCGAAGTGGCGGCCGAAGAAGCCGCCGAGCATCGGCGAGTGGATCCGCACCTGCGCCGGCTGCAGGCCCGCGACCTGGGCGGAGATCGCCTGGAACAGTTCTGGCATCTGGTTGGGCAGCCAGAGGTCGAGCGTCCCGTCCTCGGCAAAGCGCGCCAGCGCCGAGGGCGGCTCGAGCTGGGCGTGGGCCAGATAGGGCGCCTCGTACTCCGCCTCAACGACCTTGGCGGCCTTGGCGAAGGCGTCGGCGGTGTCGCCCACCGCCTCGGCGGCGAGGCCCGGATCGGCCGAGGCCTTGAGCGCCGCCACCATCCCGTCGGACGAGAAGTCGGCGGCCACCGTGTCGAGGCCGCTCGGCTTGGGCGCCGACCAGCGCACGGTGAGCGCCTCGACCGCCTTGCGGGCCCGCCACCAGCTGTCGGCCGCGACCGCGACGGCGCCCGGCAGGCGATGCACCGAATGGACGCCCGGCATGGCGCGGATGTCCGCCTCGTTGGTGAGCGCCTCCGGCTCGGTGCCGAGATGCGGCGCGTGCTGCACGGCGGCGTACAGCATGCCGTCGAGTTTCTGGTCGATCGCGTAGACCGCCTGCCCGGTCGCCTTGTCGTGCACGTCGAGCCGCGGGACCGGCTGGCGGATGTACCGGAAGGTCGCCGGGTCGCGCAGCTGGACGGCCTCGTTCGGCTTCAGCAGCAGGGCGTCGGCCGCCAGGTCGCCGTAGGGCAGCGAGCGGTCGGTCGCCGCGTGCAGCACGACCCCGTCGCGGGTGGTGAGTTCTGATTCCTGGACCTTGAGCCGGGCCGCGGCGGCGCGGATCAGCATGTCGCGGGCGGTCGCGCCGAGCCGGCGCATCACAGCGTAGCTCGACCGGGTCGAGAAGCTGCCGCCGGTCATGCGCAGGCCGTTCACCACGGCGTAGTCGGGACCGGGCGGCGCGCATTCCACGACGAACCGCGCGGGCGGCACGTCGAGCTCCTCGCCCACGATCTGCGCCATGCCGGTGGCGATGCCCTGGCCGCCCTCGACGAAGGGGCTGAGCAGCTTGACGGTGCCGTCCGGGTGGATCTCCAGGAAGGCCGCGACCCGGGTGCCGGGCTTGGGCGCGATGGCGCCCGCTCCCTCCGCGGGCCCCTGCGC
>NZ_VRVD01000851.1:0-1659 GCF_008040015.1 Methylobacterium sp. WL18
CCGGAGGGACTCGCGCTCCCGGGCCGGCGCGAACAGGTCCGCCCGGGCCGCGCCGCACGCGGCCAGATTGTCCAGGAACCCGGGCTCCTCCTCGGCGCGCAGGAGCAGGGCGGCCAGGGCGGCCTCGTCGCCGACCGGGAAATAGCCGGGATAGGTCGGCCCCAACAGGCCGCGCGTGCCGGGGATGTCGGAGGCGATCACCGGCAGGCCGGACACGAGGGCTTCCGACACCACGTTGGCACCGCCCTCCTGGAGAGAACTGAGGACCATGACGCGCCCCCGGGTCAGCCACCGCCGCACCAGGGATCCCGGCCGGTCGCCGAGCCACAGGTAGCGCGGGTTGTCGGCCATCTCGGCGCGCGCCTGGGCCGCCCAGACCTCCGCGGAGGCCCCTCCGAGATGGACGACGCGCATGCGGGACCGGGCCGGAAGCCGCCGGACGGCGCGGGCGGCGCGGAACGGGTCCTTCTCGGCACGCAGGTGCCCGACGACGAGGACCTCGAACGCCGCCTCCGATACCGGCCAGCGCCGTCGCCGCGGCAGGGCGGACTGGAACACGACGTCGAGCTTGCCGCGGTGGCGCTCCGGAAGCGCGGCGGGGATCAGGTCGTGGAGGCCGATCAGGCGGTCCGCCAGGTCGAGCGAACGCAGCGTCGGCTCGGGGTCCGCCGCGAGATAGTGGTAGACGTCCGTGCCGGTCAGGGCGACCACCAGCGGCCGGTCGGGGTGGCGGGCCTTGAAGCGCGCGATGGACAAGGCGCTGCGCCAGGCGTGCAGGGCGAGCATCAGATCGGCGTCCGCATCCTCCCCGTAGGCCATCGTCACCTCGACTTGATGTCCGAGATCGCCGAGGATGCGCGCCCAGCGGGTCGCCGTTGTCCGATTTCCGGCGCGGGACATCCTCGCAGCCGGCGTGATGAGACTGATCTTCATGGTCTCGACAGGCTTCCAGGACGTTTGATGCGCGCACCGGTTTCCGCTGCCGACCTCGTGACCATGCTGCAGGATGCCCGGGCGCGAACGCTCGAACTGGTGGCAGGCCTCGATCGTGACCGCCTCATGGGGCCGAAGTCAGATATCGTGAACCCGCTCCTGTGGGAAATCGGGCATCTCGCCTGGTTCCACGAGCATTTCATCCTGAGAGCGCTCGACGGGCAGCCGCCCCTGATGGCCGAGGCGGACACGCTCTACGATTCCGCCCGGGTGCCGCACGCGACGCGCTGGTCGATCCCGCTGCCGGCGCTGCCGGAGACCCTGGGCTACATGGCCCGGGTCCACGAAGCCCTGATCCGGCGTCTGGCCGATCGCGAGCCGACGCGCGAGGAGGCCGACCTCTACCAGCTCGTCACCTTCCACGAGGACATGCACGACGAGGCCTTCACGTACACGCGCCAGACGCTGGGCTATCCCGCGCCGGCCTTCGCCGCGTCGGCCACCGCCCGGTCCACGGGAACCGGCCCCTGGCCCGGCGACGTCACCGTGGGCGGGGGAACCTGGCGGCTCGGATCCGAGCCCGGCGGCTTCGTGTTCGACAACGAGAAATGGGCGCATCCGGTGCCGGTCGCGCCGTTCCGCATGGCCCGCGCGCCGGTGACCAATGCCGAGTTCGCGGCCTTCGTCGCGGATGGCGGCTACCGCGCGGACGCCCACTGGGACGCG
>NZ_VRVD01000852.1:0-1651 GCF_008040015.1 Methylobacterium sp. WL18
TGGGTCTGGCGCAATCTCGATGCAGGGGGGCTCATGGTATACCGATCAGCCGAGCTTCGAGCAGGTCGAGTTTGGCGCGGCCGAACATCTGTCGCTTCACGAGCTTCAGGCGGGTAATCTGCCCTTCGGTCTGGCCGTTCGACCATGGTTGCGTGAGAGCTGCAGCGACAGCCGCCTTGTCCTTGAGCAGGCCGCCGGCGAAGGACGCCAGAAGGCTGCGGGCCGCAGCCTCGATCCAGGTGTCGAGATCGGATCGACGCCGTTCGCGGATCATGGTTTGGAAGCGCGACAACAGGGCCCTTGCCTCGTCGAGCCTCGGCACCTCCCCCTCGATCGTCGCCACAAGGACGGCTTCGGCCTTCGTCAGGCTGTCCCGCCCCGTCGTCATCAGCCGGGAGAGGATCCGCGCTGACGGCACCCTGCTGGGCGCGCCCTCCGGCGCCCGCTCACTGCGTCGCCTCCGCGTCGCCCATTCCCCGACCACCCGCAAGCTGCCGGTGAACCCGTTCGCGCGAAGCCGACGCCAGAGTTCAGCCCCGTTGCGACAGCCGGCCGCCCATTCGGCATCGAGCCGGGGCAGATGGGCATCCAGGCTGCTCTGGCGGGCGCGGAAGACGTCGCCGGTCAGACCGCGAAGCACGTCGCGCACGAGCTTGCGACTGTGCCCGGTCGTCCGGGCAATCTTCTTGATCGGCATGCCCTGTCGCGACAGAGCCAGGATCGCCTCGCCCGTCGCCTCCCTCCGAAGATAGCCGTCGTACTGCAGGCGCTCGGCGCAGGTCAGACGTTCGGGATCGACCGTCGCGGCTCCCACCGCGATGCGGATGGCGGCCATCGACTTGCGCACGGCGTCGAGGAAGGCAGCGCTGGCATTCTCCATCAGATGCCAGCGATCGGCGACTTGAAGGGCATGGGGTAGAGCCCGCGCTGTCGCTTCCCCATACCCACCGCCGCGGTCACGGGCGACGATGGTGATCTCGGGGTGAGCGGCGAGCCATGTCTCGACCGTGCTACTCTCTCGATCCGGTAGCAGGGCGATGACACGTCGCCGTTCCAGGTCGCAGACCAGCGTGCCGTAGCGCTGTCCCCGATGGAAGGCCCAGTCGTCGATGCCGATCACGCTCGGACGCTCCACCGGACGGACGGCACGGCGGCGCACGGTTCGGAGCATCGTATCCCGACTGGCAGGGACCATAAGACGACGCGCGAAGCAGGCAGCGGGCCTGCCGCCAAGGGCAAGGCCCAGATGACGCACGATGCAGTCGAGCCGGGCCGTACGCCGGGCGTAGGTAGCGGCGAGATCCGGCCCGAGCCGCTCGGCGAAGATCCTGGTCCGGCAGTCTATCCCGACGCAGCGGAAGCGGCGGACGCTGACATCGATGACGACGGGTCTCCCGGCGACAGGCAGATCGGACAGGGTACGCGTGTAGCGGCTATGGATTCGAGACGAAGGCCGATCGCAGCTTGGACACCGGGCCAGGGTGGCGACAGGCCGGGCGGTGATGGTCAGGCCAGAGCCGATCTCGACATGATCGATGACGAGTCCGCGCGGAATTACCGAGTTGGGATGCAGGCTGCGAGGCATGGCAGGATCTCCGACGACCGAAGCCGAGATCCATCAACTCCCCTGCACCGAAAGTGAGTCAGACCC
>NZ_VRVD01000853.1:0-1645 GCF_008040015.1 Methylobacterium sp. WL18
GGGTGATCGGGATCGACGTTCCGATCCCGGTTCTGCGCCAGACGTTCGCCGGCGGGGCCGACCTCGCACCCCTCGACCTGTTCGCCCACGGGGCGGCCTCCGCCCGGCGCAGCCGACAGTCGGCGGCCACCGAGGTGAGGATCCCGATCAGGAACAGGCTGCAGGGGATCAGGTCACCGGGCATAGGGATCCGTCCAGAGGAACGCGGGACGCGACGCGTCCGACGCGGCCCCTTCTCTGGGATCAACAGGCCGAAACGTGGCGGGTGCCCCGCGGCATTTGCGCGTCGCCGCTGTTCCGCGGGGCGGAGGCTCCCGGCCGCGCCGCGGAGCCTTTCGGCTGCCGCGCGGGCTCCCGGAGGGTCGGGCTCAGAGCTTGGCCGCGGCCGGCGGACCCGAAAAGTCCTCGGGGCCCATGTCGAGCAGGTCGTTCGGGGTCGCGGTCTTGTCGTAGGCGGCGCTGGCCGCGGCCTCGATCGCCGCCTGGTTCCGGGCGAACAGGTCGAGGGGTGCGAGGTCGGCCCCGCCGGCGAACGTCTGGCGCAGAACCGGGATCGGAACGTCGATCCCGATCACCCGCTCGCCGTTGGTCATCGCGAACCGGATCAGGGTCTCGTCGGCGGCCAGGATGTGGGCGCCGCCGTCCAGGTAGCGGGTGAGGGGCATGGGAGCGGTCCTTTCACGGTCCAGTCGCGGACCAATGAGGTAGGGCGCCGCGCTCCCGCGTGAATGGACCCGGATCGCCCGACCGGCGGGGTCCGGGCCTTCCTGGACCCGGCGCACGAAACAACATATATGTTGCATCGCGTGTGCCCCGGGAGGATGCAACGGATGCGTCGCTCCGCGTGAACAGCAGCCAGGCCAGGCGCTTCCTCGCCCGCCATGGATGCAGCTTCGAGCCCGGCAAGGGCGGCCACCTGATCGTCCGCCGCGAGGGCCGGATGTCGGTGCTTCCGCAGCATGGCGGCGCGAAGGAACTCGGCACCGGGCTCTGGAAGAAGATCCTGAAGGATCTGGATATCAAGGATTAGGAGCGATGCTCAGGTATCCCGTGACGCTGACCCCGGACGACGACGGAACCCTGCTGGTGACCTGCCCGGACCTCCCGGAGGTCACGAGCTTCGGCGAGGGCTCGGCCGACGCGCTCGTCCACGGCGCGGATGCGGTGGCGACAGCCCTCAAGGGGCGCATCACTGCACGACAGCCGGTCCCGCCGCCCGGCCCGATCAACGGCCACGCCGTCGCCCTGTCGGCGCTCACGGCCCTCAAGCTCGAACTCTATCGGGCGATGCTGGAGACCGGCATCCGCAAGGCCGATCTCGTCGGCCGGCTGCGCGTGCACCCGCCGCAGGTCGACCGGCTTCTCGATCTCGACCACGAATCCCGCCTGAGCCAGATCGAGGCGGCGCTGACCGCCTGCGGGCGCGAGATCGTCGTGGCGACCCAGGCCGCCTGAGCCGGCGCGCCGCAAGGCCTATCGCCCTGGGGTCCAGGCGCCCTGGGGTCCAGGCGTCGGACGAACACGCGCCCCCCCCTGTCTCTTATACCCGACACCGCGCCCACGAGACTCCGCTGCAGCGCGGATGCCGGCTGCGGCTTGAAAACACCCAGGGGGGGGGGGGGGGGGGGGGGGGGGGGGGGGGGGG
>NZ_VRVD01000854.1:0-1633 GCF_008040015.1 Methylobacterium sp. WL18
CCCCACCGTCTCGCCCGTCCTGCGCGACCGAATGGCGGCAGGCCGGCCCTGCATCCGCCCGCGCCCGGGCCGCTCGCCCCCCGGCCCGTCAGAGAACCTGCGAGAGGAACCGGCGGGTGCGCGCGTCCTGCGCGGACGCGAAGAAGGTCGCCGGCGGCCCGTGCTCGACGATGACGCCGCGGTCGGTGAAGTAGATGTGGTCGGCGACGTCCCGGGCGAAGTTCATCTCGTGGGTGACCAGCATGCAGGTCATGCCCTCTTCGGCCAATTCGCGGATCGTGACCAGCACCTCCTTGACCGTCTCGGGGTCCAGGGCGGCCGTGACCTCGTCGAACAGCATCACGTCGGGCCGCATCGCCAGCGAGCGGGCGATGGCCACGCGCTGCTGCTGACCGCCGGAGAGCTCGCCCGGATACGCCTCCTCCTTGCCGGCCAGCCGGACCTTGGCGAGCAGGGCGCGGGCCCGGGCCTCGACCTCGCGCCTGTCCTGCCCGAGGACGTGGATCGGGGCCATCATCACGTTCTGCAGCGCGGTCTTGTGCGGGAACAGGTTGTACTGCTGGAACACCATCCCGACCTTGCGGCGCAAGGCGAGCTTGTCGAGCCGCGGATCGGTGACCTCGATCCCCTCGACCCGGATCGAGCCCGCGGTGACCGGCACCAGCGCGTTGATGCAGCGGATCAGCGTCGACTTGCCCGAGCCGGAGGGCCCGATGATGCAGACCACCTCGCCCTTGCGCACGTCGAAGCTGATCCCCTTCAGGACCGCGAAGGTCCCGAAGGACTTGTGCACGTCGACGACGCGGACGATCGGCTGGTCGGGGGTCCAGGCCGGGGACGGGCTGCTGGCGACGGTCGCGGACATCATGCTCAACGGGTCTCGAAGCGGCGTTCCAGGTGGGCGGTCAACCGGTCGATCGGGTAGCAGTAGAGGAAGAAGCAGAGCAGCGCGAAGCCGTAGAGCGGGGCGAACAGCTCGGGCCGTCCGCCCTCGGCGGCGTGCACCTGCGCGGTCAGCGTCAGCATCTCGGTGACCCCGACGATCGACGCCTGCACGGTGGCCATCGCGATCAGCGCGTAGACGTTCATCCAGGGCGGCAGCATGCGCTTCGCGCATTGCGGCAGGATGATCCGCCACAGGGTCTGCCGCCGGGTGAAGGCCAGGGATTCGGCTGCCTCCCATTGCGTGTTCGGCACCGACCGCACCGCGCCGCGCACGATCTCGGCGACGTTGGCCATCACCGGCAGGCTGAAGCCGAAGGTCGCCTTCAGCCAGTCGGGCAGCGGCACGCGGATCCCGAACACCGTGACCTGGAACGGCACCAGGAACATCACGAAGAACAGCAGCACCAGCCAGGGCACGTTGCGGAACACCTGCGTGGCGGCCCACGCGATGCGCGGCAGCACCCGGCCCTCGCCCAGCATGGCCAGGCCGAGCCCGAGGCCCGCCACCGTGCCGATCGCCATCGCCATCAGCGAGATCGCGACGTTGAAGGAAAAGCCCGTGAGCAGGAGCGGCGCCCACTTGATCACCACCTCCAGCGGGGACAGGGCGGCGGCCCCGCCCTGCGCCCAGGCCGGGAGGGCGACGATGGCCAGGCCGCACAGCAGCCAGCCGTGGACGGGGCGCAGG